>JARVJW010000045.1 GCA_029775955.1 Nitrososphaeria archaeon
GTTAGGGGAACTATAAGCGTAGTTTTCTAATAAGAAGGCTTTTTATATGCATTTAGCAAACGGTTTCAGAATTAAAAATAAAATCAATTGAAGCGAAATAATATATACTTAAGCTCCTTGAAATTACTAAAACCATTCTGGGGCAGAGTCAACTACTAACCCCTAAAGGAGTTGCTGGTCTTCCTGCAAACATGGATTCACTGAGCTAACGATTGGCTTGTTGACAGCAGCACTCAAATTTACCTTTAATGTTCCTTGAGGCATTTAACTGAAAGCCACAGTTCAGGCAATTAAAAGGCCCTTCCTGTTGTTCTCATTGACATAACCATATTTGGAGCACTTTTGTGATGTATATCTTGGGTTCAAAAATAACGCAAATTTGACAATTGCTTTGTGTTTGATAAATTGTTCTAGTATGGAGACCATGAACTGAGCTTGAACCTCATTCCCTTATTTTTTATATTTTTTTGGCTCAAGACGTCAAATGGCAGGTTTTTATATTACATGGTTAAGCACAAATTCTCTTTGCTGTGAGCAGAACGGGTGCCCACGTGCTGTAATCTCTTTCCGTCGTATTGATGCCTTTACCCCTAGCTTTGAATTGAAGAACTTTGACAGAACAGCTATACCTATCTATCCCCACAAATTTTACGTCTTTTTTCTGCTATTTGAACCAGTAAGAACATTTGGTGCGGACCCCTGCTCTTTAGACACACCGTTTCTGAAAGGTTATAATTTCTTATAATCCTCATTCGGAGCGTTGACCTTCTCAGTCAAGCCCGCTCCGGCCACTTTAGGCTCATGGCCGGTGTACAGGTATTCATTCTTCAAAAAAGGCCATCTGCACTCACGGTAAACGGGTAGCCGCAGAGGCGCAGGCCACGCAGGGTTATGGCAAGTGAGGCCAGCCTGTCGTAGTCCAGCCACAGGTTTCGCATTTCGATATCCCCCAAGCAGGGTGCTTATCACCACAGACAGGACACTCAGAGGAGGTCCCTCTTGGGTTCACATAAACGGTCTTGAATGAGGACTTGTATTCAATCATCTTCTGGTAAAGCCTTTCATTTGTTCAACTTTGTCCTGAACTTCCTGCCCTTGTTGTTTCCACCAGTCCTTATTCCGTTCAAGTCTTCAAAGACAAACGATGCGCCTAGGTTTTCCTTTACCATCTCCGTAGCTTTTGCAAGGCATCATTGACGCGGTTCTTTTGCCTGCCTCTGGCCTGGCGCAGTTTCCTGTACTTCTTCTGTGTATGTGTTTCTGCAGGCTCTTCCTCCTGGAGAAGTCGTTCTGTATGTGCGCTATGTTAGAGATGCTATGCGTATAAGTTCCTTTTAGCGCAGGCCTACCAGCATTCACCGTCGCAAACGTGGAATCTATCGTGGAGAAGTTCAGGTCCTGCGCCACGAAACTGCCGCCTAAGGTCCTTTCCACTTCCGATATGGTGAAAGTTACACATACAAAATTGTCAGTCAGCAAGAGCTCTGAAGCTTTGCCCTTGCTGTATGCCAGGAAGTGCTTGTTCTCAGTGTTTATTGGGACGTAAGCGTAATGCTAGGAGTGGAGCGTTACCCTTACTCTGTCACCTTCAACCTTGAACAGCTCGCCGTCAATCCTCATTTCAAGCTTCTTCACAACAGGTATTCTCAGCTCGCCATGATGGTTCTTCTTGTATGACCGGAGCATGGCAACGGCGGAAACGGGGTTGAGGTGGTGAATCGCATAATCGTAGTTTGACACGAACCACGGCTTAACCATCTTTCTCAATGTAATTGGCGAAGGTATCCTATTGTAATCGCGTATAGCCATTTCATAGGCAACTTCAAGGGCGCGCCTTATCGCGCTCTGCATGTCCGTGAGGTACTTCATTACGTCCTCTTGTGGCTCGTAGCGCCCGACAATTGTCCTCTTACCCCCCTGGATTTCCATGGATGGCTCATGGCTTTATCACCTTCAGTATTTCCTTTATCTTCATATATATTATAGCTACTTATAAAGATCATCGTGGTTGTTTCTAACCCAGCAATGGAGAATGTATAATAGGAGGGAGGTGAAATTATAAATGGTTGGAAGAAATTGGACTCCGGAGGAAAAGGTACGAATAATCCATGAATGCAAACATATTGCTTGTGGACCTTTGCAGTAAGTACAACCTCAACCCAAACGTGTTCTATAGTTGGAAGGAGAAGTTCATGGAAGGAGGCAAACTGGCACTGACGGGCGCTCTGATCTAGCAAAGGAGGCTTAAATAAACAGGTTGAAGAAGCTGATCGGGTAGCTCATAATAGCTAACTAATCTATGAAGGAGGTCAGCCTCAGTAGGGCGCTCAGCCTGATGGGCACATCTCATGGAGCGTATAGCAAGAAGCGATAAGGGTAGCCTCGTACCCATCGGTCCTTGATCTTGTCATGGGGCTTTCTCTCAGAAGCCGATGTACGGGAGCTTATCTGCTGTGATGACAAGGTAGCTGGGCAGGCCAGTCAACAAGTTGTTCAACGCTCATATTATAGGTTGGACCAAGTCACAAAACACGGAATGATAAACAGCTGATAAAATACCGAAGCCCAATGGCCAGGTCTGACAGGTTGACATGTACATATGGCGCAGATAGTATAGCCTTAAACGTGCTCGATGTATTTTCAAGGTAGCGTACGTCATCATATACATGAGTACGCCACTCCTCAGTTAAGAAGGCTCTGCACAGGCATCTTGAAGCTGCAGGCAAGGTAACCATGTACAGCGATAACGGATCGCAGTACCCATGCATTTAGGGATTCTATGAAGCTGCTTGGCATTGCCAGGAGGCGTGATGACAGAATTGAAAACTATGCACCGGTTCACAATCTATTCAACTTTGATAGGTAACCATGCAATAATAGTGTCCCACATCCACCCCATAGCAGGGGATATAGATAAGACTGAAAAAAGGTTACATTTTTGATATTAATATAAAAATCTGCTTTGTTGCATATATCAAAAAATAGTTAATTTATTAATAGTTCCAAATTTTAATTAAAGAAATTATTTAT
>JARVJW010000039.1 GCA_029775955.1 Nitrososphaeria archaeon
ATACCAAACTTCCATAGGAGGATTCCGCAATTGCCTAAAGAGAAAGGCAAGCACTCCTTTGGAAGTAGGCAGGTTCATAAGAACAACTGGCGTATGCATGAATTGTGGCACAGTGCAGCATCTGAACTTATCAGATAGAATGGCAGTATGCCCTTCATGCCATTCAGTATTTGATAGGGATGTAGGTGCTGCAAATAAGCAAGAAGGGCTTTGCCTGGGGAACCTAGGCGAGACGCTCGCAGAGGATTATGCCTCTACAAGTAGCATGCTCGAATACATAGAGCGCATGTGAAAGCAAGCATTGCCGTTGAAGCTCCAAACAAGCGGGCGTGGCCCTGTCCGCAAGGGCGGGGTAGTTCACTTGGCTAAAAAACTATCCCATGGTCAATTCCCCTATTATATTGTCTCTATCATGATGCCATTAATATTAATGCCTTTTCATCTAGAAGGTCTCCTTTTAAAGTGCTGTTATTTATAAATATTTGAGCAAGAAAGCCCAATACCTTCAGGCAATGGATAAATTACACGATTTTAATTAGCAAAAATTGTCTTTATGTTTATTTTTTCATCAAGATAGTTATCCAAGAATTTCACTTTGTTTAACATGTGCTGAAATGTAATGCGCCTCATTGTTTGTGGCATTAACCTATAAATTGTAAGAAGTCTCCTTTGGAATGCTATATCGTATTCCACTGGTTTCAATTTTTCCTGCAAATACAGCTCTACATCCACTTTTTTATATATCGCTTCATTTGCACATTCTGCTGAAATTGATGCTGGCCTGATGCCTTCCCCTGTAAGGGGATAAACCAATCCGCGCGCTTCGCCTATACTGTATTTGACATTTGAGACCCTGCCGATGCTTAATGGTGCCCCTCGCATATCTATAATCTCTGGTTGTTTGAACTTTTTACTTATATACCATCTGACTAATTCTGTTGGGTTCCTGATTTCAGTAAAACCCCCACCAATGTTATAGCGACCGTTACCACTAGGAAATATCCAGTAAAACCCAGAAAACCTACTGTCAAATTCAAAAATTACTCCCTTATGTTCCTGGGTATTAGCTTTTACTATGGCGCGTACAACGGTAACAACATCTCGACTTAAATCATATGGACCATAAGCCCTGATTATCAAGTCATAACCCCTCCTATCGTTCAGCCTTCCCTTAATAAAATTCGAACCGCTGTTTCTCATTGCCTGGATCCACCCTGCTTTGTCTATTATAATCCACTTTGGATGCCTGTAATTCACTGTCTGCATTTCCTTTCCATCAATAAAGAAGGAAAATTCATGAATCTCATCAACAACATCCCAGGGGAACCTTGGCTTATATAGATTGGGAACAGCTTCCCCACAGGCTTTTATGTAAGTATCATTTATATCATAAAGATGAACGTCCTCTCCGGCTTTTGAAAGGAGAAAGTAGAGGTAAGACCCACCAACCCCAGCCCCCTCTATCGCTATTTTCATAAACCACCCGCCTTTTTAACTGGCATGGTAATGCTTCTGAGGTTACTTTTATGAATAAAAGTTATTTTATAAAATGACAACCCGTAAATCCCCTTTTTGTAGTTGAGGCATTGGATCACTATTTGCGTGCATAAATTAAACACTACCATTTCAATTTTTACTGTGTATCATATTAAAATATTTACCAATAATTTTTTCGTTATATGATGCTTGCATGGAGATAGCAAATCAACATACAATTTGGGCGTTAACAGTAGTTCTTCAAGCAGTAATGTTTCCCTATTATCTAGATAATCTTTGCATAATTGGAAGGCGTACTAAAAAGTGTAATTTAAATTTTACCGTTTAGCATTATTTCATAGGAGGCCTCATTATGCCTTACCATTTAGTTGTATTTCCTGCCCCTATTACCTCCTCAACGGCGCACCTGAATTCATATGCTGTGATTGCTAAGCATTGTACAGAATTACTACAGCAACCCTTACAACAAAATTCCTGCTTGATTGCCTTAATCATATCTTTTATGTATGCACCACTTGTACTCTTCGAGGACCATATCTATCATTTGTTCAGCATTATCAAAATTTTGTAGCAAATACCATATATCTGTCCTCAGACCTGTCATTCTTATAATTCCTATTTGACCATGGTGTAATAAATTTCAGCAGGCAGCTCTGTATTGCTTTATGACCCTCTCGTTATATCGGAATTATGAAGCCCTTCCAGCAACCTTCAATGGTAAACTCCCTGCCAATGAGGAGCAGTGAATGCCTTGGTGAATTTTCAAGCAATTATACATTGAACCTGGTAACTGGAAGAGCATTAGCCTTGCCAACAGCACTTATCGTAGCAAAGTTTGCCAGTGTTTATCTTGCCCCTAGTAACATCTCTGTCGATCTTGCCATGGCTCTGTATAGTCTATTGCCATCCCTCACATAATGCTTCTGCATGTTAATGCGCTTACAGCATAATTCAAGCCCGCAAAATATCAGAAAATGGAACATCAATGTTGTACTCTTGAGCCAGTTAAGGTTGTGCTGTTTACTGACCTTATTATGCTCTCGGTTATATATTTGGAATGGCATAAAAGTTCTGATTCAAGGTTTTAGAGAATACTTGCGCATTTCATGTTTGGCCCCCATTGGTTTGTTCATCTCTAAAATCTATAAGCTAATGATGCCCTAAATTAATTGTTCTAAAAGAGTAGAATGCTATACATGCAGAATTATTTAATTGTTCCGAATCATTTAATTTTTCGTTAGTTCATCATGGTTCCACTGTCGCACGTACATCAACCGCAAATGAACCTGTCTTGTTTATAATCAGCGGATTAATTTCGATCTCTATGAGCTTGTCAAATGATGCTGCCCATATTGAAAGTGTTGAAATTGAATTTGCAAGCGACGTCAGGTCAGCTATGATACCCCCCCTGTACCCCTTTAGAAGGGGGACAACTTTCAATTCTTCCAGCATTTTTGACACTTCACTTGCAGAAACTGGGGCTATTTTTGTGCTGTGATCTTCTAAGAGTTCGGTCAATATTCCACCTGCCCCAACGTCAATGTACTTCCCAAAGGCACTATCGTGTGCAATGCCAACCCTCATCTCTATTCCGCTTATCATTTCCTGAGCGTAAATTCTTCCATCTGGAAACGCTTCTTCCAGTTTCCTGAACAATGCAGTGGCATAATTTTTATTTACATTTAACTTTACTGCTCCCGCTTCTGTCTTGTGAATAATTGACTTGGAAAAAACCTTCAAAGCTATGGGATACTTGATTTTACTCAAATCATCTTCTCTTTCAACCCATGTCCATTTGGGGCTTTTAAAGCCAAATATGTCAATGATATTTGCCAACTCTGGTTCAGTGTGCACGCCAGGAGTAAGCGTTACACTGCTTTGCTCTGCTTTAGGTATCCAGGAAGGTCTGAGTTCATTTAATTTATAAAGCAGAAAAAGAACGCGTGCAGCCTGCTGCGGCGAATCCACGGAGGGTATGCCATTTGCATCGTAAATTTCCCTGATGTGCTGAGACCATGGGGACTTGCCTAGCTCTACGGCGATTGTTGGTTTTCTGCTCTTGCGGTGGATCAACGCTATCTTGGAAGGCAGCAGGTCTGTGATGAGTGGAGGGTAGTGAGTGCTTATTAACACCACAGAATTTACATCATCAAATTTCATAAGTCTTTCATAAACTGCTTCAATATTGCTGTCACTACCTGACGCACTTACATCAACTGGATTTTCAACGCTTGCTATTCTTGGCAACAATCCCTTTTCCTTTAAATCAATGAGCCTACTGTGCAGTGAAACTATATTCATTCCTCTTAGCGATGCTTCATCGGCAGCAAGCACGCCAGCTCCACCACTGTTTGTCAGCACGGCAACCCCTCTTCCTTTTACGGTGCCTAGCATCTGATATGACTTTATAAGTGCAATAAAATCCCTAAAATCCGTTACATAGAGAGCCCCAGCCTGTTGCATAGCAGAAATGTAAACTTGTGAATTATTTATGATTGAGGCAGTGTGTGAGTATGTTGCCCTTTTACCAGCTTCACTTACCCCTGCTATTATGGCAATTACTTTCTTCTTAAGCGCTGCCTTTGATATTGCATTCATGAGTTTTCTCCCGTCTTGAACTCCTTCTAGGTAAAGGGCAATAAGGTTAGTGTAATCATCCTCTGAAAAATAATTTACAATTTCTGCTGCATCTATATCGTCAGAATTACCCATGCACGTGAGTGACCTTATGCCCACACCTGAACTAAGCAATTCGTCATAAAGCGAAGCGCTGATCCCCCCGCTCTGTGCGATTATAGCTGTGTGCCCTTTTATAGGGTCTGGTATTGACCTGAGGCCAACGCCCTCTGAGGTAACCTTGTAACGGGGGAGGAACATTGTGTTTATGCCACTATATGGGTCAACAATGCCTAAAGTGTTTGGGCCAAGCACCCTTGTCCCCCGGAGTTGTCTAAGTGATTTTCCGCCACTTTCACTGAATCCACCTGATATGACAATTGCTACCCTAGTGCCTTTGTCCTGAGCCTGCAAAAGGTAATCCTCTGCTAGCCTTGTGGGGACAGCAATTATTGCTAAATCAGTGCCCTCCTCAAGCTCTTTTTTACACTTTAAGCCCAGGCATTCTTCATAAATTGGGTTGACAGCATAAATGCCTGCTTTGAGCCTGCCATCCCTTACAGCTGTGATCAGGTTATTCAGTATTACTGTTGCCAGGTTGTCACTATTTGGCGATGGGCCAACTACCGCAATTGTCGAAGGCTCATAAAGGCGCTTTAGTAAGCCATCCATATATATTATATGTAAAAGCCTGTATAATAATTTAGATGTTGTACGTTTAAATGGCAATCATTTTTAATAAAATTTCAATAATCAATAAAATATTTATTAAACTCTTTTGAAAGATATCAATATTATGAGAAAGATAAGGGTCATAATTGCAAAGCCAGGTCTAGATGGGCATGACCGCGGGGCTAAAGTGCTAGCTAGGTCACTTATGGAAAAGGGGTTTGATGTAATATATGCCGGGATAAGGCAGACGCCTGAAGACATAGTCAGGGCTGCAATCGAAGAGGACGTTGACGTTATTGGGCTGAGCGTCCTTTCCGGTTCACACCTGTACCAGTTCAGGAGGGTAGCAAGCTTGATGAAACAAAATAAAATTGATGATGTATTGCTTATAGGGGGTGGTATAATTCCTGAATCAGATAAGCCCAAGCTTGCTAAGATTGGGGTAAGCGCAGTGTTTGGGCCAGGCTCAAGTATTGACGAAATATCTAATTTTATAAATAGCAAGTGTAGGAGGTTAAAATGATAGGAAGGGCAGTCTCAGGGGATAGGAAAGCCCTCGCCAGGATCATGACAGAAATCGAACTTGGTAATGAAAAAATAAGCGAAAGCCTGATTGGAATGCTCCGGGGCTCATCGATAGTGGGAATAACTGGCTTTCCTGGCACCGGAAAATCAACAATAATATCCAGGCTTGCAATGGAGATGATAAAGAGAGGCCAGAAGGTTGGCGTCCTGTGCATTGACCCTTCAAGCCCATTTTCCGGTGGCTCTGTACTAGGGGACAGGGTCAGGATGTCGGAGCTTGGCAGGCAATCAGGGTCATTTATAAGAAGCGTGCCTACAAGCGGAAAAAATGGCGGCTTAGGTTACTTTACAGTTGACCTTGCAAATGCCTTGGATGTGGCTGGTTATTCAACAATATTTATTGAAACAGTTGGCGCAGGACAGGATGAAATTGAAATACATAACATTGCTGATGTTGTAGTAATGGTAACTGTTCCAAACCTGGGCGATGAGATACAGGCAATTAAGGCTGGCATTATGGAAGTTGCTGACATTTTTGTCGTGAACAAAGCAGATATTGGCCCGGCAGACGAAAAGGTCATGGAGCTACTTGCCCTTAACGCCTCTGGCAACATGCCTGAGGTGATAAAAACCGTCGCAACCAGAGGTGAAGGCATTTCTTACTTGGCATCTGCTATTGAAGGGTATTTGCAGAAGGACAGCAGGACCCGGCAGGAAATGATAAAGTCAAGGCTCAAGCAGCTAGTGCGTTACCATATTGAATACAGGCTTGACAGGT
Source organism: Nitrososphaeria archaeon (assembly GCA_029775955.1). GTDB lineage: Archaea > Thermoproteota > Nitrososphaeria > Conexivisphaerales > UBA164 > KM4347-05. The sequence goes on from JARVJW010000039.1 coordinate 6,089, forward strand.
ACCTTGAAGGCAGGGACTTTGAAGCCATGGTTAACGAGTTGCTATCAGGCAAGGGGATATCTGAAGTAATTTCACAGGCAGCAAGTGAACTAACCAAATGAACAACATAAAAAAGGCCCTGGATTCCTGGGAGAGGAAGATCAACAGCAAGAGTGAAAGGTTTACTAGGTCTGGCATTCCTGTGAAGGTGCTGCACACACCGCTTGATGTTAAGGGAAGCTACATGGAGAGCCTAGGATTTCCTGGTAAATACCCATTCACCAGGGGAATACATGAAGAAATGTACAGAAAAAGGCTTTGGACAATAAGGGAATTTTCAGGATATGGGGATGCAGTTGAAACTAACAGGAGGCTAAAGTATCTGTTACAGCAGGGTGAAACTGGGCTTAGCATAGCCTTTGATTACCCTACACTGCTTGGGTTGGATTCTGATGACGAACTTTCTAGGGGGGAGTTCGGTATGGCCGGAGTTGGAATCAGCACCCTTGAAGACATGGAGCTTATGTTTCAGGACATACCACTTGGCAGCGTTTCCACATCAATGACAATTAACGGTCCGGCAGCAGTAATATGGGCATTCTACATTCTCGCAGCTGAGCACCAGGGGGTTTCACCTGCTGAGCTTAGGGGCACAATTCAGAATGACATACTTAAGGAGTACATGGCACAGAAATCCTACATATTTCCACCAGAACCGTCTCTCAAGCTTGTTGTTGACACCATCGAGTACAGCTCCAAGGCTTTGCCCCAGTGGAATCCTATAAGCATAAGCGGATATCACATAAGGGAAGCTGGAGCTACGGCTGTTCAGGAACTTGCTTTTACTATCGCAAATGGGCTAACGTACGTGGAGGAAACTGTGAAAAGAGGGCTGGACATAGACGATTTTGCCCCCAGGCTTAGCTTCTTCTTCGACAGTTCAATTTACTTCTTTGAGGAAATAGCAAAGTTCCGTGCTGCAAGGAGGATATGGGCAAGGGAAATCAGGAGCAGGTACAAGCCGAAAAAGGAAAGGTCAATGTGGATGAGATTTCATACACAAACTTCGGGCGTTAGCTTGACTGCGCAGCAGCCTGAAAACAACATAGTGAGGACAACAATTGAAGCAATGGCGGCAGTACTTGGTGGAACTCAGAGCCTGCATACAAATGCAATGGATGAAGCGCTTGGACTCCCAACTGAGCTTGCTGCTACAGTAGCTCTGAGGACACAGCAGATAATTGCTGAGGAATCTGGATTAAGTGACACGGTTGACCCTGCAGGCGGAAGCTACTACCTGGAATGGTTAACTGACGAAATGGAGAAGGAAACATATGCCTACTTGGACAGGATAAATAGCATGGGTGGAGTTATAAAGGGAATAAGGAACGGATTCTTCCAGAAGGAGATTGCTGAATCCTCATATAGGTACCAGAAGGAGGTTGAGGAAAAGAAACGCATCATAGTGGGGGTTAATACATATGCCCGAAGTGGGGTAGTTAAAATTCCCTTGCTTAAGGTTTCGGAAAGGTATGAAAGGAGGCAAATAAGCAGGCTCAGGGAATACAGGAAGGACAGGGATGAACAGAAGGTGAGGCAGGCGCTAAATGATATCCAGAAGGCGGCATGGGAGCGGAACCTAATGCCCAGCATAATTAGCGCTACAAGGGCAAGGGCAACGCTGGGTGAGATAGTTGCTGCAATGAAGGAAGTCTGGGGGGAATTTAGGGAGCAGGTGATATTCTAGATGGAGCTCGGGTTAGTTGAAATTTACACTGGCAACGGAAAGGGCAAAACGACTGCTGCAGTTGGGCTTGCGGTGAGGGCTTCCGGCTGGGGACTGAAGGTTGCTATTGTGCACTTTATGAAAGTTGGAGGCTATGGTGAATCAAGAATATTGAAAAGGCAGAGTAACATCACGGAGAAGTTTTACGGTATGAATTATTTTATAACTACAAACAAAAGCATAACGCATCCCTCAGTTGTTTTATATGAAGCAGGCAAGCCACCAGCTGAGTACGTTGCAAAAGTTATGAGGGGCTTAAAATGGGCCTACAGGGCACTGCTTTCAGGTAGGTTTGATATTATTGTACTGGATGAGCTCCTCACTGCCGTAAACATGGGGTTGATAGAAGAAAATGATGTGCTTAAAATGATCAGAGAAAGGCCATATAATGTGGAGCTCATAATAACTGGGCGTTATGCCACACAGGCTATGATTGATGAGGCTGACCTTGTTACAGAAATGAGAAAAATAAAGCACCCATATGATAGAGGTGTGCAGGCAAGGAAGGGCATAGAATTCTAGGTAAGTTTTGCGCCACTTAGCACTATTTCCTGCAGTAGTGAATCAGGTTCATACTCATCCCATGAAGTAAGTTCACGAAGACTGTTAAGGGCATTCATTATTTTTTGCATTCCAATTTTATTCCCAATTTCCAGTATCCCCTGAGGGTAGCCAAGGCCAAGCTTCGTCGCCCTGTCTATATCTCGTGGTTCAGACACACCCTCCCTGACCAGCCAGATAGCTTCATTAATAGCTGATGAAACCAACATTGCTAAATCAACATTTGTTCCAGCCTCAGTGCTTATAACTGCCCTGTGATACTTTCCAGCTTCTGGATATTTGTAAAAGCCCAAGCCAGTCTTAATGCCAAGTTCTCCCCTTTTGTATTTTTCCTCAAACAATGGGCATTCGTGCATCATGAACCCCCTTTCTTTCATAGCCTGAAATACGAGGTAAAATACATCAATGCCACTGTAATCTGCAAGCTCAAAGGCTCCCATAGGAAATCCAAGCCTGTATTTGAGGGCAGAATCGATTGACTCAATTGTGGTTGCCCCATGTGTGACAAGCACGCATGAAGTGTTCATAAGCCTTGCAAGCACCCTATTCACTATGAACCCAGGTACATCCCTGTTGACAAGCACAGCTTCCTTCCCGAACTGCTTTGAGATATCAACAGCCTTATTTACATAGTTATCAGAAGTCTTCTTACCCCTTACAATTTCAACCAGGGGCATGAGCTGAGGTGGGTTAAAAAAGTGCATTCCAATTACCCGTTCAGGCTGTTGCACAACCTCTGCAATTTCAGTTATTGGTATGCTGCTTGTGTTTGTAGCTAGCAGTGAGTCATGGGGAGCAAGCTCGTCAGCGACCCTGAATAATCTGAGTTTAAGGTCAAGCGTTTCTGGAACAGCTTCAAACATAACTGAAACTCCATTGAGCACATCATTTAGAGACACATTTACCCTGATCCTGGACATAATTGAATCCGCATTTTCCTTCAGCTTTCCACCTTCATTCATCTTGCTGAGACTCCACCTTATCCTTTCAACTGCTCTGTTAAGTAGTTCCTCTGATACGTCATTTATTGATACATCGCATCCTGCCATTGCCGCAAGCTGTGCTATGCCATGGCCCATGGTGCCTGAACCTATGACTGCAACCTTCATTTATGACACCTCAAGGTTTTTTGAAACCATTTTTAGCAGGCTTCTGAATATAGTTAACCTCTGTATGTCATTTGCTCCTTCATATATTGTGGTTATTACAGAATCTCTGAGGAATCTTTCAACACCAGTATCGCGGTCAACGCCAGCTCCACCGTGAATTTTGATTGCTAGAGAAGCAAGCTTTTCTGCCGTTTCAGTGGAGTATGTTTTAGCTATTGACGATGCCATATAAAACTCCTTTTTGGTGTCAGCTAAGTACGCAGCCCAGTAGGTCAAAAGCCTAGCTGCCTCAAGCTCCATAAGCATATCAGATATCTTGAAAGCCACGCCCTCAAATGAAGCAATGGGCTTTTCAAAGGCATTTCTCTGCGTTGAGTAATTAAATGCCATTTCAAAAGCTGCTTGGGCGATACCAACGGCTTGAGCTGCTATGAGTATCCGTGAGTAATCATACGTAGTTACGACAACCTTAAACCCTTCATTAGGCTTTCCAACCAAGTTTGCCTCCGGCACAGTAACATTATTAAAAATTACTTCATTTGGTTGTTCTCCCCTCAGGCCAATTACGTCAAACTTGTGCCCTATTTCTAATCCATTAAAACTCCTTTCCACGATAAATGTTGACAGGCCCCTCCATCTTGACTGTGGATTTATTGGCGACGTTCTGGCTGATGCTAAAAAAAAGTCAGCCCTGTCAGCATTTGTTATAAATGCCTTGCGGCCGTTCAGCACCCACCCTGTTTCAACCTTTTTGGCTGTTGTGCTTATGCCAGCCACATCGCTTCCGGCGCCTGGCTCAGTGCTGGCATGGGCAGCCAGTGCCTTTCCTGTAGCCACAGGAACAACGTACCTTGATTTTTGTTCCTCTGTACCAAAGATAATTAATGGATCAACAAAGAGGTGATTAACAAGAAGCATTGTTCCAAATGATGGAAGAACCCTGGAAATCTCTTCTGACATTATAACCTGCATCCTCATGTCACCCCCTTGCCCGCCATATTCCTGAGGTATGCCAATGCCAGTTAATCCCAGCTTTTTTGCATCATCAATCACACCCTTAGGTATATCGTTTGTACGTTCAACATCCATTATTATCGGGCTAAGCTTATCTTCGCAGAACTGCCTTATTGACTTCCTGAACAACTCGTGCTCTTGATCCATTCTTATGTTAAAATCATTAATATCTTCAAATGGAAACATTTTTTTCAATTATTAAAGTATTTGATAATATAATAATTTTGTGATTACAATTAGTGTATAATGTAATTTTAATATTATTTATAATAACAGAATTTATAACGTTTTTAGTTAGTAATTTATATGTAAATATACTAATTTTTAAAATTTCCAGTTTATATCAGTAGATATGCAAGTACTGACATACTCTCCACCCTAAAGGGCTCTAAGGTCTCCATATTCTTGAAGTTGCCTCTTTAGGGGTATCAGTGCTTTCCTTGCATGCAATTGACTTCCCATTAAAGGTGGACGCAACGCTATGTTGAATGAAGCGTTTGCATCAGCGTGATCAACGTGCCCACATTGGCACTTGTCCACACCTTGAACATTCCTTCAATGTGTGATACGGATCAACAACGGGTATTCCTAGTCTGTCCTTGTATTCTATCATCTGTTACAGAATGACCAGCTATTCAAGGAATACCTGAAATTTCTGCTCGATTTTGCATTTCTTATCCCCTGCAGATATTCAAGCTTAATTCCCATTCTGTTTCGCTTCCTTTGATACCTTATGGTTTAAATCCCTTTCAATATTTCTCTCCCTGCTTTTTATTTCTTTGACCTTCCTGTATTTCTTATGTATGTGCTCCGCCTCCTTTCCAAGTTTTAGGACTTGGCTACGACAGCAATGCGCCCGGTTGCATTTCTATCAACCCCTAAATATGAAACAGGTTCAATCATGTTTTCCTCTGGGACGGTTATGAAATATATGCATATTCCTTGTCAACCTGATTTATTTTCAGGAAATCGTTTCTGAAGTTTTAAAGGAGGTATCACAATCTTCATGGCTTAACTTTATTCCCTGAGCCGGAATGGTTCACACTTTGCTTTCCTGTTTCTTGTATATTTCCTCAATATCTGGTTAGATATAATTGACTTCAGTCCAAACTGTTTCACATCAGCTGAAGATATTGAACGATATGGCATATTCTGCTATCTTCCATGCAAGTTCAATCAAGAAATTATGGTTATGCTTTGTATGTTAATATCATGCTTTTTTCTGGTCCTCAATGTGTTTTTTCTACAATTTCAATATAATTGTATATAAATATATTGCATCCACATCACAAGCTCAGTGGCTTTCTTGCTCAAACATTTTGTAATATTTAAAAAAAGCTCTTGAGCTTAAATTTTAACCATTTAGCTCCCCCTAGGAGGCCTCATTATTGCCTTACCATTTAGTTTTATTTCCTGCCCCTATTACCTCCTCAACGGCGCACCTGAATTCATATGCTGTGATTGCTAAGCATTGTACAGAATTACTACAGCAACCCTTACAACAAAATTCCTGCTTGATGGCCTCTTAAACCATGTATGAAGTCTCTATGTACCACCTTATCGTGGCAAACGTGTGAAATTTGCCAGTGACACTCTTGCCCCTAGTAACATCTCTGTCGATCTTGCCATGGCTCTGTATAGTCTATTGCCATCCCTCGCAAAATGCTTCTGCCTGTCAAATGCGCTTACAGCATAATCCAATCTGCAAAGAATTGTATTTAGGGAACATTAATGTTGTGCGAATCAGTTGGTTGTGCTGTTTAATGTCTTTATTATACTCTCGGTTGTATATTTGGAATGATATAACAAAGTTTTGTTTCAAAACTTTAGAGGATAACTTGTTCTTTTCCTGTTGAGTTCATTAGCCTGTTCATTTTTTTCTCTAAAATACATGATGAGACCCTAAATAAATTGTTCTAAAAGAGATGCTATACTTTCGGAACTACTGCATTTATTAGCCATGCATATATTTATCTATCAGTTAATTTATATACACATAACATGGTTAACAAGCAACAAAAAAATTTTAGTGTGATGTGTTCTGGTTTATGATAAAAAAGGTAAGTTTTTAAGATAACTACTGGTTATAACATTGGGAGAAAAAATGGGCATTAAATTAATTCAGGGCATATCTATTATAGTTCAACAAGGTAATATTCAAATTTTAGAAGGATGGTCATAAATGGCTGAAATCCCTAATAAATTTGATGTAATAGTAATAGGGGCAGGTCCTGCCGGCTCAGCTTCAGCATATTACCTTGCAACAAAGGGGTTCAAAGTCCTAATGCTAGAAAGGGGCAGATCGCCGGGTTCAAAGAATGTGTTTGGGGGGAGGGTATATGTTGCACCGTTAAGGGAAATTTTCTCTGATTTTGAAAAAACAGCACCAATACACAGGTGGGTTACCAGGGAAAGAATGTCATTTATGTATGGGAACGAGTTGGTTTCCTTGGATTATGAGGGGAATGACCACAAGAGTTTTACCACCTACCTTTCTCAGCTGGTTGCATGGATGGCTCTTAAGGCCGAGACAGCTGGGGTATCGATAGTTAATGATATAACTGTAACTGGCCTCCTTAAGGAAGGTAATAAAGTGATCGGCATCAAGTCTGGCAATGAATCTGTAAAGGCCGATGTTGTTATAGATGCTGAAGGGGTTAACAGGCTTGTCTTGGAAAGCGCTGGCACTGTGCCGCCATTAAAACCATCTAATGTTGCTCTGGGCGTTAAGGAAGTTGTAAAGGTTAACCCTGAGGTTCTTGCAAATGAATTTGGATTAGGAGATGGTGAGGGTATGGCGTGGTCTTTGATGGGCGATGTAACATCTGGATTGCCTGGGGGCGGCTTTATATATACCAATAAGGATTCGGTTAGCATTGGTCTTGTGATGCTGCTAGACAATGCTATATCTGGGGCTAATGATGAAGTCTACAGGTATGTGGAAAGGCTAAAAGCTCACCCAAAGCTCAACAAGTATTTTAAGGATTCAAGAATAATGGAATATTCCGCACATTTAATTCCAGAAGATGTCTGGAGCCTTAGACCCCCGAAGCTTGCATATGATGGGTTATTAATAGCCGGAGATGCAGCGGGATTCCTGCTTAACCTTGGCTATACGTACAGAGGGGTTGATTTTGCTGCATACTCAGGTTACCTTGCTGGAAAGGCAATAGAGCAGGCCCATGAGCTTGGAGGGATGTCAGCCATCAACCTTGCAGCTTACCCAAAGCTACTGGACCAGAGCTTTATAATGAAAAACCTAAAAAGGTTCAACGGGACAAATAAACTCATGCATAACCGCAGGCTTTTTACAGCATACCCTGCAATGATGGTATCCCTAATGAAGCGTATTTATTCTCTTGACTATGAATCGCAGAAGATATTCAACACTGTCCTTGCATCCGCAAAGGAAAACGGCGTAGGGCCGTTCACGCTTATTTCAGATGGAATTGAGGTGATAAGGTACTTATGAGTGCAGCTGAGCAAAGGTTAGAAGATATACTGAACAATGACATATGGGACGTTGACCCTAATCCTCACATCACAGTTGATAGCGAGAAGTGCAAGAACTGCAATACTAAACCTTGCATTAGGCTTTGCCCTGCTGGATGTTATACAATGAGCGAAAAGACACTGGTATTCAGCTATGAGGGGTGTGTTGAGTGCGGGACCTGTAGGGTGGTCTGCCCGCTGGAAGCGATACACTGGGAATTTCCAAAGAGTGGGAGAGGAATCTACTTCAGATTCAGCTGAGGTGAAATGTAATGGGGCTAAATATTATTCTGCTTTTTAAATATGTGCCAAATACCAACACCGTAAATGTTGATCCAAATACAGGAACACTTGTAAGGGAAGGTGTTCCAAGTGTTGTAAATCCACATGACCTTGATGCTGCAGAACTTGCTCTGGAACTCAGAGAAAAATATGGGGGGAAGATAACTGCCATGATAATGGCTCCACCTAATGCCATGAAAGGCATTGAGTTTCTGATGGGAATGGGTGTTGATGAGGGGGTCTTGATCACGGACAGGGCATACGGAGGTGCCGATACGCTAGCTACATCATATGTACTGGCCGCAGGCATAAGGACTATTGAACATTACGACCTGATAATAACAGGGCAGGAAACTTTAGACAGCTCTACAGCTCACATAGGGGCACAGTTAGCTTCATGGCTCAAGTTGCCTTATGTGTACTATGTTACTGAAGCAAGTTTAAATGATGGAACATTGATAGTTAAAAGGCAGCTTGAATCATATACTGAAAAGTACAGGGTAAAATTACCTGCACTTATTACTGTCCTGATGCATTCACATCAGCCGAGGCCTGTTACTCTGGAAAATAAGCTCAGAGCAGTGATTAAAAAACCTATAAAAATGCTCACAAATAATGACCTAAAATTGAACATAATGTGCACTGGCCTGAGAGGATCCCCAACTGTTGTTGCCAAAACTGAATTTATAGCCAAAATACCTAGAAAGAAAGAAATATTAAAAGATAAAAGTCCACAGGAAACAGCTGCATGGCTTTTGTCAAAGCTAAAGGAGGAGGGATTTTTAAATTGAGCATCAGTGGCCAATGCCCAGACTGGATTCCAGTAAATCCAAATGAACATAAAAATGTCTGGGTGTATATAGAAATTGAAAAGGGGCATATGCATGAAGCAAGTATACAGCTCCTTGGGAAGGCAAAGGAAGTTGCGGGAAAAGTAAACAGCAAGCTGGTTGCAATTATGATAGGTAACAATTTAGGATCGTTGCTTAATGAACCAGGAATGTACGGAGCAGATGAAGTGATTTATGTTGAAGGCCAAGAATTTGAAACTTATTATGCAATAATCTACGGCGAGGTCATGGTGCAGCTGGCTATGAAATATAAACCAGAGGCATTCCTTATTGCAGGTACCATGAGAGGTAGAGAACTTGCACCCTATATAGCAAATCATCTGAGGACTGGAATAACAGCTGACTTGACAATGATAGAGGTTGATGAAAAAACCAAAGAAATAATATTGATCAGGCCCCCATTTGGTGCATGGCAGCTGGCCCACATAAGAACCCTAAGGAGAAGGCCGGTAATGGGGAGCGTAAGGCCCAATGTGTTCCCACTGCCAGCGAAGGATACAAACCGTAAGGCAAAAATAACACAAGAAAAAGCTGGAGAACTATATGAACCAGGGCTGGAACTGCTGGAAAGGGAGGAAATCAAGGAATCAGAGGAAAAACCAATAGAAAAGGCGGAAGTGATTGTTTCTGGTGGGAAAGGGTTGGGTTCAAAGGAGGGATTTGAAATTATAAAGGAGCTTGCTGAGCAACTTCACGGAACTTACGCAGGAAGCAGAAAAGCGGTTGACATGGGCTGGATCCAGCATGACAGGCAAGTTGGTCAAACAGGCAAGACGGTAAGACCAAACCTGTACGTTGCTGTTGCAATAAGTGGCGCTGCTCAACATGTTTTCGGAATAAGAGAAGCAAAGAGAATCATTGCGATAAACAGCGACCCAAATGCGCCGATATTTGATAATGCGGATTATGGCGTAGTGGGTGATTATAGGCAGATTATTCCTGAGCTCATAAAGCTTATAGATGAAGCTAAAAATGCAAAGAAATAAGGGAAAAGTTCTGGTTTTAGGCTCCGGCGGCATGGGGAGGTGGATGGCAAGGCACCTTCAGGCAGATTATAACGTATGGATGACAGACATAAATAAAAAAGTTGTAACTGAAATCGGAAAGCCCTTAAGTAAAAAATTCGTCGAAAATCCATCATATAATAATTATGATTTAGTTATAAGTGCAGTTAACCTGTCATCTGCAGTTGATATAATTAAGGAACTTAAAGCGGCAAAATATGCTGGCACAGTCATAGATATGAGCAGTATAAAGCAGAAGGTAAATGCGGAAATGGCTGGCCTTGCCGCCATCAGCGTCTCTGTTCACCCTCTTTTTGGTCCAGGAGCCAAAAGCATTATTGGCAAAACTGTTCTTCTTGTACCAGTTAAGGACAGGGAAACTGAAGCAAAAATTTCATCTTTAATTTTTTCAGGTGCAAAGATTGTTGAAATTGGAGAGGCGGCACACGATGACCTTGTAACGCATAACATTCAGCTTATCCAGATTCTGTCATTAATATCAAGCAGGCTCATGGTGCACGATAGGGACCTAATGGGCACAAGTTCCCGAATGATGCAGTATGTTGAAGCTGCTTCTCTCTACAATTCTTCAAAGTTAGTTGGCGAGATTCTAAATTTAAATCAAGCATCAGCAGGTCTATTTGCTGAAATCAGGGGTATATTAAATGAGCTTGAACATGGCAACATAATGATTAATGATAATAACAATAAGGAACTGTATGATAAGCTTTATGATGCAATGGAAAAGGGCTGCATTTAGCTAACATTCGATGCTATCTTTTCCATTGACTTGATATCCCTTCTCATCAGTGCGAAGAGGAAAAGCACGGATGGTATCAAGAGTGCAAAGACGTTCTTGAGCCCAACAGCCTGAGCAAGCAGCCCTGTCAAAGGCATGACAGCTATTGTTACCATCGTCATAAACGCATAGAACTGGCTGTTAGCGATGTTCCTTTCCTCTAACCTAAATGACCTGGATATTGAAATCAACGATACGGGGTATGTCAGGCCGTGAGGCACGCCAAGTATTAAGAGCGATATAATAAATAGCAACAGGTCCTTTGTCAGAGTTGCAATCAGCAATCCCATTGCTGTTAGCAGTATAGACATTGCCGTGACCACGCCTATCCTTTCGACAGGCCTTATAGATAGGATCAGCCTTGAAATGAATGATGTAGTGTAGAAAAGGGAATACAGCCCTGTAGCAACTGCAAAGCTGACGTCAAACTGGGTCCTGGCATATATGCCAGCAAATACCACTATAAATGCAAATGGTATGCTATATGCAGTATTGTTATATATCGCAACCCTGAAGCCTGGATTGTGGTACACACTTACTTTCACGAGATTTTTATGCTCTTCCGGAAACTGAAGTAAGAAAGAAAGGACTGCAACAATTATTCCAAACGGTTCAAATAACAAAAATACCCATGGAATGGTGACACTTGACAGCATTGCTGTTTCGATCAATGGACCAAGTATTAGGCTGAGGCTAAGAGCCATTGTGTATATTGTCAGTATTCTTTCTCTTGACTTTCTATCATTGACAAGCCCAGCTGTGGTTATTATGTTTGGCATTATGAGTCCCAGCGAAAGGCCGGATAAAGCTGAAAGTGCCCAGATAGTGAGGGGGTCAGCCAGATAATAAGTTGGAAGTATGATCGCATATGCCAGTGATGAGCCTATAAACGCCCTCTTCCTGGTTATAGCGCTTAACCTTGAATTTAATAATCCACTGGCAATCAATGACCCCATGGATGACAGCGCAGAAAGAAACCCAACTTCCGTGCTGTTAAAGTTAAAATAGTATTTTACAAGGAGGGGAACGGTCGTCGCCAGCATGTTATTGGAGGCCCTGATGGCAAAGGTTATGGGGACAATTACCGCTATAGCATAAAGGAGTGTTATGTTCTTTTGATGCATAGAAATACGATCTAATTTTGATTAATAAGCTTAATTTTAAAACCTTGGTTACAAAAAGATATTTATCATGCTTACATTTATTAAAAATGATCGAGAAAACCCACTACTTCATGGGAGGATAAGAGCTAATAATACCTTTATAATACAAGTACTAACAATAAATAATAGAAAGGGACAACTCCCGAATTTACGTCTTGGGAAAGTGTTGTAGGTGTAACTCTTAAAAGGAGGTCTGCGAGTTGTCATTCCATGAAGCAAGAACCCTTCAAGGGCGAGAGGATGTCAGAGCGCATGAAATCCCCTAAGCCACGAGCGGCAATCACCATATCATTTGCAGGGCTAACGTTTCAGTTACTGGCATTGTTGCTTGAAATAGCTTACTTTGCGCTGGCTGCCTTTGTGCCATATAGGAACACGTATAGGTTTGGGCCATTCATATTTTTCCTTTCAGTTCCATTTATCATGATTGGCATTTTATTTATTATAATTGGCGCGGTGAGCATAGCATTTCTTAATACAGGGAAAAAGGGTAGGGTTGCTATGGGGGGCATTCTGCTGATTATTTCGTCAGTATTTGCATTTCCCACCCTGTTTGGATTTTTTATAGGATCCGTGCTAATGTTTGTGGGAGGGATTTTAGCTATAGTATGGGCTCCAATTAAGGGAGCTTGACACCTACAATCACCTTTCCAAAATTGATCTTAAAATAAGGTGCAAGTTGCTTGCTTCCCTTAGCCTCCTGAAAGTATAATCAACCCATTTTGTGCCATATGGAATATATATGGAGCACCTAAAACCTGACCTCGCCAGTTCATAGGCGTATCTGTTTTTTATCTCAAGTAGCATAGCAAACGTAACATGGCTGTTGTATTTTCTACTCAGATTTATGGCATCCCTGATAATATCTAGGTCATGAGTTGCAATAGTAAATGCAGGGGATTTTTCAAACAAGTAATTCATAATATTCCTGAAATTCCTAGTTTTATCTTCCCATCTGGTAAAAGCAATTTCCGGGCTCTCCTTATAAGCGCCCTTAACGAGCCTGATCACTCCACCTTGCTCTGTAAGCCTGATAACGTCATTTAAGGACCTCTTAAGGTATGACTGGATTGCTATCCCAGTGTTTCCGTTTTTTAGCCGCGATTCATAAATTTTTATTGTGCTGGAAACCGTATTTGAGGACTCCATGTCAAGCCATATAAACACGCCTTTCTTTCCTGCATAGTCCACAATTTTGTAGTAGTTTGCAATCGCCATTTCTTCACTTATAGAAAGCCCTATTTGTGTAACCTTGACAGATATATCGCTCTTTTGCGAATTAGCACTAATGGCGTCAATCAGCTGAATGTATTGCTCTACTGTTTTATCAATATAATTTCTATTTGTCAAATCCTCGCCTAGGTAATTTACAATTGCCCTGCATCCGTTGCTGTTGACCAGGCTTATTCTCTTTATTGCATCATTTATGCTTGGCCCAGCTAACCATTTTCCAGCAAGTAGCGACTCAATTGACACGAAATTATATTATGATTTACAAGATAAAAAGGTTTTATATTTTACAATTGTTTAATTATTATTGTAAAATTTATATTAAGTAAACGTTTATCTGTTAAATTTCACTTATAATTTATTATGACAGAGTTTAAGAACGAGTTTACGTTCAGAAAATTTTCTGAGAAAGGACGAGAAAGGGATTTTAACTCCCTCTTTGATCAGGCAGTTATTGAAGCAGAAAGGGATTGGATTGGCAGGGAATACCCCTTGTACATAGGGGACAGGGAAATTACTCTCGACAACAAGCTCTTGGAAAGGTCGCCAATAGACGGAAGAGTAATTTGCACCTGTCAGAAAGCTGGAAGGGAGGAAACAAGATTAGCTGTGAAATCAGCACTGCAGGCCTTTGAGGGATGGCGTGACATAGGCTACATAAAGAGGGCAAGGTTGATGATGAAGACGGCTGACATATTTTCAAAGACCAAGTTTGTGCTTTCAGCAGTTCTCAGCATAGAGAACTGAAAAAACAGGTTTGAGTCAATGGGGGAGGTTGATGAAGCAATTGATTTTCTAAGGTACTATGCGTTTCAGATGATTAAAAATAAGGGATACAGTGAAAGTTTATACCTGCATGGGTCCAGGGTAAAGGTGAGACTAGGCTTTCATGGGTCACCAGGCAGAGGTGAGAGAGTATCGCACCTGATGAAGCCATATGGAGTTTTTGGTGTAATTGCCCCATTTAACTTTCCCGTATCAATATCAACAGGTATGAGCTCTGGGGCTATGATTACAGGAAATACAATCGTGTTCAAACCGTCATCAACGGGCAATATGTCAATGCTTACTGGGGTATTACTTTACCATCTTTTCAGGGATGTTGGTATTCCACCAGGTGTGTTTAACTATGTTTCAGGGCCTGGGTCAGTTGTTGGGGATGAACTTGTGATAAATAGCTCTGTGAGTGGAATTGTTTTTACAGGATCAATGGAGGTGGGAATGAGCATGATAGGTAAATCGTACGGCCTTGGCCAGAACAAGGCGTTTATTGTTGAAATGGGTGGGAAGAATTCAACCATTGTATCTGATAGCGCTTACCTGGAGGGTGCAGCTGCTGGCGTGGTTGCAGCGGCATTTGGGTTTGGAGGACAAAAATGCAGTGCACTGTCACGGGTATACGTTCAAAATAGTGTTAGTGAAAGGTTTATGGAACTATTAACGCAGAAGGCAAGAGAAATAAAGGTTGGAAATCCGATGGAAAGGGATGTATATATGGGACCTCTGATAAGCGGTGAAGCCTATGAACGGTTTAAATCAGCTGTTGAATTGGCAGCTAGGGATGGCAAAATAATATGGGGTGGGGGGACTCTTAAAGCAGGGTTAAATGGATATTATGTGGAACCTACAATAGTAAAGCTGAGCCATGGGCATGAACTTTATAGAAAGGAGTTATTCTTGCCGTTTCTGCTTGTGGACAGTTACGAAAGTTTTGAAGACGCCATAAGAATGGCAAATGATTCGCAGTATGGCCTTACTGCCGGGCTGTATTCTAGGAAAAAGAGCGAAATAACCATGTTCAAAAAAACAATAAGCGCTGGAGTAGTTTATATAAACAGGTATTCCAGCGCAACCACTGGTGCAATTGTGGGCTTTCACCCATTTGTTGGGTGGAAGGGAAGCGGAACATCTGGAAAGGGAACAGGAGGGAGATATTACCTTTTGCAGTTTTTGAGGGAACAGAGCATTTCAGAAAGCATCCCTTAACTACCAGTAAAAGTCCTTCTCAGTTCCTTTTTATCAACCTTGTTTGTGCTGGTTCTGGGCATGCTCTCTATGAATATGATCTTGTCTGGAATCCACCATTTCTGAATACGCCCTATCTGCACGTATTTGCCAAGATGGTCATATATTTCTCGCTCGCTTACATCCCCCTTTTTAGTTATAAAAGCAACAGGGCGCTCGCCCCATTTTTCATCTGGTACCCCTACCACAGCAACTTCATTCACACCATAGATTTCACTCAATACGTTTTCCACTATTAATGTGGGTATGAATTCTCCACCGCTCTTTACCGCATCTTTTTCCCTATCTACAATGTGAATGTACCCCAGTTTGTCAATTATAGCGAGATCCCCTGTATGTAGCCATCCCCCCTTCCAGAGTTCTTTGGATTTTTCAGGGTCTAGATAATATCCCGAGGTCAGCCATGGTGCCCTTGCAACAACCTCACCAACGGTGCTGCTGTCCTGTGGAACTTCCTTCCCAGAACTGTCAACAACCTTTACATTAGCCATTGGAACAGGCAATCCAGCGCTAGTCAAGTATTCCATGGCTTCCTCCTCAGAAAGCCCCATTGCCAGGTCGTTTTTTACGGCAATGGTCAGTACGGGGCATGTTTCTGATAAGCCATAACCACCAATTGTAATTATTCCCAATTTTCTAGCCTTTTCAGCTAGGCCCTTCGGAAGCGCGGCACCACCTATTATAACCTTCCATCCATTGAGGTAGTCTCTGAAATCCTCAATGTTTGGTGTATTTAGAATCATATAAAGTATTGAAGGAACCATTGTGGAAAAGGTTACTTTTTCGTTTTTCAGGAGGTACAACATCATTGCTGGCTCGTATTTTCCCGGCAAAACATACTTGTTTCCATTGAGCAGAGCCACGTATGGCATCCCCCAGGAATGAACATGAAACATTGGCACAAGGGACATAAACGCATCTGAGGCGGTAAGTGAAAGTGGCGGATATTTCATGAATGCAACCAGAGAAAGCGTGTGCAGAAACAGGTTCCTGTGGGTGAAGGTTACGCCCTTTGGCATGCCTGTGGTGCCTGACGTATAGAACACCGTTGCCTGAGAATTTTCATCAATATCAGGGGGCTCACAGTTTGTCCTCTTTACAAGCTCTTCATAATCATAATGAGGTGAAAGTGAGGTCTGTACATTTTTTGTTATATCTGAATATGTTATCCACCCCTTAATAAAATCAAAGAGTGGAGCACTTTTTTCAAGAACTGGAATAAATTCATCCCTCACAATCACATATTTGTCCCCGGCGTGGTTCATTGTAAGGTATATCAGTTCAGGTGGATACCTTATATTGACTGTATGCATAACAGCTCCAGACATCGGTATAGCAAAATACGATTCCATGTATGTGGTTGTGTCCCAGTCTAGCACACCAATTGTATCGCCCTTCTTTACCCCAATTTCCTGTAGGCCAATACATAGGCCATTTACTCTATCTAGAAATTCAGAATATGTGTACCTCTTGATGTCCCTGTAAACAATCTCTTTTGACCCAAATAGCGTTTTTGTGTTTGAAAAAAGGTTTTTCAAATTAAGCTGATAATTATAATTTTCCATATTAACTAAAATACAAATTGCTAGTATTTAAGTTTTGTGAATAAATATGCTGTGTTGAACAAATATTTAAGTGACCTGTAGCTCCAGGAGCTTTTTTTCCTTCCTGCTAGGAATAACTTTCCACAGGACCACAATTGCGCCCCTTTTTCTCAGGTAAGAGACAACCTTTCTCCGATCCTCCTCTCTTATCATTGAACACGCCCTTGGAATAACGTATGTTCCTGATCTTGTCAAGCCTTCCTTGATCTGTATCGGGTAGCTCTCATACCGATCACGGTAGAACTTTGAGATCTCTCCCCTGCTCCTGTCATCTCAGAGTGAACGATATCAGGCCGTTTCCACAACAACTGGAAGGTTTCTGAGAATATAAATATATGCCTGTTGTATACTATACTCAAGGTGGGGAAAACCTTACAAGGACAGGAGAGACTGGAAGGCATACAACGAGGAACTGGTGATAAGGGGAACATTCCTCTTTAATCTCGATTTCGCTGATCAGTGGGATTCCGAGCTGAAGCGCATGAATCTGGAAAGGATCTCCATACCGCTTCCCGGAATGAAATTCATGATGCTCTGGAAGCAGTATCTTGACTATCGCGGCCTTGAAGGCATTGCAAGATCAATACAGAGTAAGGGGCTCCTGAATACGGCGATTATACAACCATATGGTACCGCATCCATGACATGGTACTGGACCTGGACATTGCAGGCCTGGAACATGCAGATCTGGCAACCGACGGTACAGGCATGAAGACAGGCAACGCAGGATTATATAGGATAATGAAGTATGGTGATCCAGATGCAAGGCAGAAGAAGCATTTCATAATCACCGTTGATGTGCGGACAAAGAAGATCATTGGAATAAAGGTGCACATAGAGGGTTCAGGTACATCTGAACCCGAGACTGCGGAGAAGCACTTGAGAGGAGTGAAAGTTGGTGCTTTTGTGACGGTGCATTCGATACCAACGATCCCATGCATTTAATAGGAGCCAGGCCGGTCATAAAGGTCAGGAAGAATGCATCCAGTGCAGGGGACCGAAGACAGGCAATAAGGGACTATTAAAGGTAAAGTGAATGGGCGGATCAGGAGCAATATGGAATGAGGTGGCCAGGCACGGAAGGAATATTCTCCGCTGTGAAGAGGAAGTTTGGGGAGAATTGCGTAAGCCGATGTACCACAGGACTGGAAGCAGAGGGATACCAGAGGTTCTGGGCATACTACATAAACCAGAAGGTAAAGCAGTTGGTGAAAGCGATGAACTGATCAGAAATCCTAGAAGAGATCTGAGAATGATAAGCACTCTCAGGGATATTTGTTCAACAGAGCAGAATAAATACAGTACTTCCGCAAG
>JARVJW010000124.1 GCA_029775955.1 Nitrososphaeria archaeon
ATCTCCTTCCTCTGTTTTTCATCTTCTTTTGCTCAAGACGTCAAATGGCAAGTTTTGATATTACAAGGTTAAGCACAAATCGTCTTTGCGGTGAGCATAACGAGTGCCCGCGTGCTGTAATCTCTTTCTGTTGTATTGATGCCTTTACCCCTCGCTTTGAATTGAAGGACTTTGACAGAACAGCTTTATGCCCCTATCTATCCCCACAACTTTTACATCTTTTTTCTGCTATTTGAACCACTAAGAACATTTTCCTTTCCTTTATGGTGAGCTGTGCATTAGTGCATTGGCCCTTATATTTCTCAATCAACGGTGAGTTGGCAACTGGAAAGGTTTACAGTTGTTAAAGAAACTGTAAGTCAGGGTAGAACGTTCTATTGTATATGAAGACCTGCGGATTGGCTTGTTTTGTCTGCTCCAGATGCTGTATATTCATCTGCACCAGAGCAGATGGGAGTGTAGGATCGCTTACCTGTTTGTATGTTCAACCTGTTATATGCCTTCTTTTCAAAGAACCATCTGACATGCTTCCCTGAATTGCATTCCTGCCATTAGAAGGGATTTGTCATAGGGAAGCTTAATGGCCCTGAACATTATAGTTTATTAATTTTTGTGTTCGCTTTCCCCTTGAAAGGCGTGGGTTTTCCTGCTCACTTTTGATAAAATTCCTTTTGCTACCTTTCATCATCCAGCAATGGAATGTCTTATGCATATAGCTAAATCCACAATCCAATGATAAAAATACCTAAAATGGTCAATTCATCTGTAATGGTGAAATTACAGTTTTTTCAGCACCAAGGCCATAGTTCTTTACCTTTTCAATATCCAGTCCACCTTTCCTGCAAATTGATTCTACAAACCTTAACATTGCTCTTCCCCCCAGATTTATAAGTGCTGATGCACCAAGCTTTGACAGAGGATTTCCACCACCCTCAGAATATGCATCCCTAGCTGCCATTTTTGCTAAATGTCTGTATGAAGCGTAGTATACGGCTAGCTGGGATTCAGATAACTTTACTGCTGAAAACTCCCTGCTTTTAAGCAGGCCAAGCGGTATATTCTGCATTGGCGTTACAGTAAACTCAAATGGTCTTCCATTAACTTCCGAATTGCTAAGCTTGTTTATTAGAGATACAGTCTCCCAGTTATCTTCATCGGTTTCATCTACTTGCCCAACCTGCACAGTAAACGCTGGCCTCCAATAATAAAGGTTCATATTGTATACCCCTTTCCATACAATTTGCTGCCAGCTACCGTCGGAGCCCACCTTTAAAGGTAATGTCTTGTTTGGCATATGAATTTTAGCAAGCTTTTCACTTCCTGTTTCCAGGCCAACCTGTACCCCGATCCAATTATCAGGACCGGCCCCCATTATATCAGAAAGCTTCTTGATCAGATCCGGGTAGCCTGCTGGGATCGATATCCTGCCATGGGTAGGATTTGTATGTAATATCCCCGGAATGGTCATTACACCGGTAAACAGGTCAACTAATGCATCGTAGTTTGGCTCAAACCTTTTGCCATGCATATAAGCAAATATTTCATCTGAATGCAACCATGCAGAGTGGCTACCACCCCTTACATTAACCTCTATTTCTCTCCTAATCTTCTCAATTGGGTAATACCTGAGGGGACGAAGGGTAACCTCACAAAAATCACAGCCAACGCCACATCCCCTCATTACCTCTGTGAGGTCTTTCATAGTTGGCCTGATAATGTCCGGAATCTGGTCCAGAGCAGGGTACATCCTTGTTCCAATCCTCCTTGATATGAATTTGCTGCTTGATCTAGTTAACCTTGAAAAATTTTCATCATAGGAAATATATCCATTGTAAAACATGTTTTTATCAAGCTGGTCATCAGATATCTGAGAAAACAGTTCAGGGGCAACATCATCTATTTCTCCCTGCACTGCATAATCTATGTTAAACTTGTCAAGTTCTTCAGGCCTGATGGTAAATTCCCATACTCCTGGTCCGCCAACAACAAGCTTTGACTTTTTATTCTTTATGGAATTTATTCTTTTAAGTAGCGCTTCCCATTCTCTGCGAACCCATGCATAACTATCATTATTAAAAAGTATAGTATATGACATAGTAAGTGGTCCCAGTCCCAAGGGATCCATTGTGGATACTCCAATTATCTCCGTATCATCTCCAATAAATTTATCAATGTAATCAAAGTGGGGAACTGCAACTTCTTCCCTCCTGTTGCTGTTAAGAAGGGAAGATTCAATCTTCCTTATTGAATAGGTGCTGTACTTTGCCTCTCCGTTATCCATAGGTGGTGATTCATTACCTTTTAAAAATGAGTAAATGAAATGCGGAATAGAGCTTGATGGTGCACAGGGCAGGAAGTCCAGTAGGGGGAAGTTACGGTAATTGTACAGCAATGTAAGGTCTGACAAAAGTACATATTTCGCCATTTACACCACCAGCATTTAAGGGCATCTAGCTTTTGCATGCATTATATCAGGGTAAAACCTGTTATACATTTGTATTTTTTACAGCAGATGATATTAATAATTTTTTTCATATTTTTTTAGAAATATTAACGCAGGCAAGTGAACTACCACGCCCTTGCGGACGAAGCTTCTTGCATCATGGGAATAAACTTATCAGCCTTCGCAGTAGAGGCAGTTCCTCCACGTGCTATTCCAGACCTACAGCAGAATGTTATGTGCAGCATCCCTGCTAAGGATGATACACATGCACAAATAAGTTCGTTCGTCAGGTTTCTTCGGAACTATCAAGAGCACTTCAATGTAACTGGATTTACGACCCGTCTACGCCTTTCTGCCTTGTAGGCAGTTGGCGAAGTTGTCCCCAAGAGTCCATTACTGCCTATGCAAGATTCACCATGTTCTGAATATCAAAGGCTATCAATTTATTACCCTAGAGCTTGTGAACAAAGTCGCTTCTCTGCCTCCTGACCGTGCGCCA
>JARVJW010000122.1 GCA_029775955.1 Nitrososphaeria archaeon
CGTGGCTACTTCTAACCCTACTAGCCCCCCTGGGGGTCTGAACCTGCCCAGCCTCTGCGGGGTCTTTCCTGTATGAGTATAGGCTATAAGTTTCCCGTCTATCATGTCCGCCAGCTTAGCAACCTCCTCCGCGAACCTATCATATGTCTGCGTTGCCTTAAATGTCGGCTTGAACTCTGAATAGCCCTCTGCTTCACGAGATATCCTGTTTAGTCAGTCGACCGTCCTTATCGGGTACTTGCCAACCGCCGTTTCACCTGTCACCAGAAGACCGTCAGCCAACATAGTATAAAAAGCGTCTATCATAAAGTCATATTTTCTAATTAAATACAGTTTATCTAGTTAAAGGCGAAATATTACAACTTTTAAAACTAAATAGATAGATTTATAAGATGCTCACATGGGCACTGTGAAGGAGTGGGTTTTCCCTCTCACTTTTAATGAATATCTTTTTTGGTTTGCTCGCTTTTATCCAATCACTAAAGGGTTTATTGCTCGCGTCTGCTAAAATGCATCCATTCCCTACTTATAT
The DNA here is from genome assembly GCA_029775955.1 of Nitrososphaeria archaeon. Classification (GTDB taxonomy): domain Archaea; phylum Thermoproteota; class Nitrososphaeria; order Conexivisphaerales; family UBA164; genus KM4347-05. Next base: position 533 of record JARVJW010000122.1, read on the forward strand.
TTCAAACAACCATCCAGTAACTCCTTCGTCTACCACATAAATCTCATCAATACCATAGTGTGCCAGGATGCTTGCGGCCTCGGTTGACCTCCTGTTGGTCCTACAGATGCAAATTATTTTAGAAAAACTCGAGAGATAGTCAAGCCTTTCAGTTATGCTTTTGAGGGGTATGTTAACTATGTTTTTACCTTCAACTCTGTACAACTCAAATTCCTCAGGCTCCCGTACGTCAACCATGATTGTTGCTGTGGATTTCAGCATTTCCTGAGCTTCAAGCTTTGATATTTGTTTTATCTGCATAGTGTAAATCTTGATAAAAGCTATTTTAGCGTTTATACTAAATTTTTTTCAAATTTTTGAATTAAACGATATAAGATTTGGATGCCCTGATCATGTTTTCGTTAATTGTGCTCACGTATCCCCTGCCGATTTTGCTTTCCGTTGTGTTCCAGTAAACTACAGGCCTGATTGCGCCCATATGGGCCTTTACCGTTTCTGCATTGTTCAACATGTCCTGCATAATTTGTTCAAGCACATAGTTCATTTTGTACCGGGGTCTAAATCCAAGCTTCCTGAGCACTCTGTGAGAAACACTATAATTGTGCCTCTGCTTCTCAACACGTGGATCTTCAACCATTTCATATTCTGGATTGAAGCCATACTTCCTGGCTATTTTTTTAGCCTTTTCTGCAAGCTCAAGTGTGCTGTAGATTTCCTCCATCTGGTTTACAACCCTATACTCCCCCTCATCTGCTGGCTTCTGCCCAAGCATGAATAGACAATCTATGCTGTCCTGGAGCGATAGAAAACCTCTTTTCATCAATCCCGTACCATAAATCAGTATCCTGTTAAATGCTATTATTTGAGCAAAGTACTTGTTCATTACAGTGCCCCACACACCGTCAAAGTCGAGGCGAGTGTTCAGCGCATCATTTACCAGGTCCTCGGTCCTGCTGCCGTAAACAACCCCCTGCTGCACATCAGTTGCTCTGACCTTCCAAACTTTGTTGGCAAATATCAAGTTATAAGTGTCAAACACCTTGCTAACATGATACCATGAACCGGGGTCGCGGGGTACCATTATCCTGTGGATCCTGCCCTTATATTTTATATACATCCAGCCCTCCTCAATGTTGTACGGAGGAGTGCCATATTCCCCCATTGTCCCCATTTTAATGACGTGAGCCTTTGGGCTATGGTTCTTCAACGCAAACAACAAATTAAGGTTAGTGAGCACGTTGTTAACCTCTGTATAAGCTGCATGTTGCCTGTCAATCATTGAGTATGGGGCGCTCCTTTGCTGTGCAAGATGGTATATAGTATTAGGCCTGTACTTGTTTATAAGGTCGTCAACAAAATCCCCATCAGTAAGGTCCCCCTCGATTATTTTTAGGTTGTTTTTTCCATATTCTTCCCTAAATGCCTGCACCCTCTTCTCAGGAGAGCCTATTGGCAGGGCTGATGTGCCCCCAACTTCTTCAACAAGCTTCCTGGTAACCAGATTATCCACGCCAATAACTTCTTCATCAAGCTCCCTTGCAAGCCTCACTGAAAGGGGCCAGCCAATGTAGCCATCTGCCCCAAATACAAACACTGTCAATTTATGTACCTATTACAAATGTAGTTAATAAGCTTTTTTAAAAAAGCGCTCTGTTGCACGACCCTATGGGCATAGATTAGCTCCACTAAGCAATGCGTGCCCATCAGCCTCTATATCATCGCTATGAACGTGTTGTAGATTCATGCCTTCATGACCATCTTTCTAGCCATATCCACGAACTTCGCAGATACGTACTCCCCGAAGATGCGCTTGATACATGAGAATACGCCTTCCATTCGAACCTGTTGCTCCAAGCCTTTGGGCTGTACATTTGTTGTTCTATCACCGCCTTCCTCCTCGCCTGAGATCCATAGGCCTTCAGAATTCCTTCTTGTCCTGATGCCAGGCTTTATGTGATTTTCATCGAGACCCTAGAATCGTACGCTCCATCAGCTAGACCCTTATGTTCTCGCTTGCCCTGTTGACCAGCCTTTTTAGCCTCCCTTCAGTCACTGACCTTCTGAGATATCCATGGAAACGACCTGCTTTGTTTTGATGCCACCTGCGAAGTGAATTTTCAAGTATCCCTTCTTCACCTTCCACATGCCTTATCCAGTCACCAGTGTTGTGCACTTTAATCCCCAAGCTGTCCACGGTGATAGGTAAGTTTGACTTGGTTTGTGTCTCGCCCAGTTTTATGTCAAACCTGTTGGTCCTCCTAGGTTAGCTTGTAGCTCAACTTGACACTTATGTCAACTATTTCTGTCATCACCTGATTTACAGTGTTTGTCATCAAGTGTTGTCATGCCCATTGATATGTCCTGGCACGACTATAACGAAGCATTAGTGG
>JARVJW010000107.1 GCA_029775955.1 Nitrososphaeria archaeon
AAGAGTTCAGGAACAGGCTGAAGAACTACGATGTGATTATAAATATAGTATCGGGCTTGAGGATAATGGGCGCATAGTGAAGATAGCACTGGCACATATCGATCCGATAATAATTGTGTCTAATGTCTATTGTGCTAACCTTTAAAAATTTGGAGGGACTTGAAAAATATTGCCCAGAACGGGTCAATTTCAGGCCTTTTGAGGTTCTCCGCAGCACTACCTTTCCTTATTGTCACCCCCCTGTCTTCCTTCACCTCCCCTATAATCCCTGCATTTATCCCTGAATCCCTTAAAATTTTAACAGCGTCCTCAGCCCTTTCTGGCTTCACTGTAGCAACTAATGTGCCTTCGCTTATTGCAGCAAATGGGTCAGCTTCAATGCCAGTCGCTTCTGCAAAAGTGTTAAGCACTTTAACCGCATCAGGGTCATAAAATAGAAGGCCTTCCTGGACCTCTATGCCGTAACCGCTAGCATCAGCTATGTCATGTAGTGCCCCCCACACTCCATATTCCGTTGCATCATGCATTGATGTGACGCCTGTTCTCAGCCCAATTTTGGCAAGCGTTAGTGCATCCTTCACCACGCTCTGCCTGTAAAATATTTCAGATGCGTTACCAGCGAACTCCCTCCCAAACTTTTTCTCCACATAACTTGGAAACATGGACGCAAGTATGCCAGCTGCTTCAATTGCAGGCCCCTTTGTCATGAGCACCTTGTCCCCAGGCTTCGCCATCTGGGTTGTGACATAGCCATCCCTTGAAGTCGCTGAAAGCATTGTAGCACCACCTATCATAGGGTAATCAGTGCCTTCATATTTTCCGGTGTGTCCTGCAACTACAGAAACCCCAAGCCTCTTGCACTCGTCGCTAATTCCTCTCCACATTGACTCAAATTCATCCCTCTTCATCCTTTTTGGCAGGTTAAGGTCTATTGCCATGTACATTGGTGGGGAACCTGAAACTGAAACGTCGCTTGCAAGTATGTTCACTGCAAACCATGAGCTCCTCTTCCATCCATATTCTGGCACTATAAAAACAGGGTCAGTCTTGACTATGAGTGCAAGATCACCAAGCTCAACCACACCGAAATCAACCCCAAATGCGGGCTTAACGGCAACTTCTCCCCTTGCTTTACCTGTGTTAGGGTATATAATTTCAGAAAAGACGTCAGGTGGAAGCTTTCCAAGTTCTGGCAGCTCTCTTTTTAGGCTCATAATTGCGCTTACGGTTGCCTTTTTAAATAGCTATCGCAATGTTTTTACTTATGCTTTTATGTAAGTTGCTATGAAGAGTTTGCCAAGTGGCATATACGGTATAACTACAAGGGGGCGGGGGCTTGACCACTTCAGCAGCGCAGAAATTCTGCTTGAATCAGGCATAACAATTATCCAATACAGGGAGAAGGGTGTGAGCACTAGGGAAATGATATCTCAGGCAAGGAGATTGAGGGAAATTTGCAATTCTTACAATGCTATCTTCATAGTCAACGACAGAGTTGATGTGGCCTATGCTAGCGATGCTGACGGCGTTCATGTTGGGCAGGATGACTTCCCCCCTGAACTTGTAAAGGGCATCATTGGGGATGCCATAGTTGGCGTGTCAGCTAGCTCAATTACGGAGGGAACTGAAGGGGAGATGCACGGGGCAAGTTACATTGGGGCCGGAAGTGTGTTCCAGTCAAACACAAAGCCTGAAGAAAGGGTGATTGGAATTGACGGATTTGCAGGAATTGTAAAGGCTGTGCACATTCCAGTGTACGCTATAGGCGGCATAAAGCTTGAGCACATCGCCCTAATCAAGGGGCTTGGAGCAAGGGGCGCTGCAGTTATTTCAGGAATATTTGATTCAAGTGACCCTTTGAGCAGCGCAAGGGCTTTTGTAAACAAGTGGAAGACAACCGATTTCTGACACCATCTCACCCTTGAACAGTAGATCAAAATTTGCCCATCTCATGGCTTCCATTCATCCACTATATCTGGGATGAACCAAAATATCAGCAATGACAGCATTACACTCTGCTTTAGCACATCAACTATGACTATCTTCGAAGCTATTTAGCTTGACCCACATATAGGAGAACTGCCAGGTAGAAGTACAAATAGTGTATAGCTTTGACGCTAGCCAAGAACTTATTGATCATCCTGTAAGATGTCTCTATGTCCCATCTGCTCCTGAAAAGTTTCCCTGGTTTCAGGTTAGTGTTTGTGACAAATATGGAGCTCTATGTGCCCAATCCTGTTCCGACCATTAAGTGCTACTACCCTGAATGTGGCCTGTTCATCATCACTCATCCTCCGCCCCTGTAGTATACATGAGGTCATCACCTGCATTGGTAATGCCTATGTCTGGCATCCTCATCACTAACTTCAGGCCAAGTGACTTCAAGTAATTGATTACATCTGCCGGAAAGTAGCCAGCAACAGTTTAATCCTTATCCTCAGCTCAAATGCCAGCAACCATTTGAGATGTTGCGCCCTTGACTCCCATTTCCTATGGGCGTAACTGCAAGGGTTAGCTTACTGACCGCAACGCTTTCGTACTGGTAAGCACAGTGCGTTCCATCCTTTGGCCTAGTGCCTATGACGCCTTCCACGTGAGGGTCTCTGTAGGTCATGCCAATCAACGGCAACCGTCAGTTCGCCCTTCAGTGTGCCCATCTTCTTCTTATATCATCGTTCAGGTTAAGAAGTGCATCAGGGTCCTTAAGGTTGTTCCTGATTGTCTGCTCGCACAGCCCGAGGCTGTGCCCTCAACATAGTCATTTATGCAGTCATGAGGGCCCTGATGATGAAATCACTATCCCTTGCGTATATGTCTAGCATTTCATTGAGCTTCTCCTTAACATATAAAAGGTAATTCTTCCCAACATTTGACCTAGGATGGTGGTTAGGTTATAACGATTACTAGCTG
>JARVJW010000068.1 GCA_029775955.1 Nitrososphaeria archaeon
TTTGTTATCATAAAGGGGATTAATCAGAGGGTGATAACAAATCCGATTCACAAAATAAGTTGACCGTCAGCTAAAATATTCTTGCCTCCCTCCCTACGAGCTAAATCCATCATATACGTCAAATACATGCGGAGGATTTCTACAGAGCCGCTAATTATTTAAAAATTAGGTAGCTTGTAGCTCAACTTGACACTTATGTCAACTATTTTTGTCTTGATTTACAGTGTTTGTCATCAAGTGTTGTCATGCCCATTGATATGTCCTGGCACGACTATAACGAAGCATTAGTGGAAAGGGGAAGCATGATCCTGGACTCCTGGAAGGAGGAGCTGCGAGAGATGAACGGCAGCAATAAGGTAGGTTCGTGTGCCCGGATTCGTACATCGAATTCCTGTCGTACCTCAAGGTTGGCCTTGACATCAGGAAATCACCAAGTCACTCACTGAATACATCAAACCCATGTAGCGAATGCGCTCAAATAATGATACTGTCAATGGTGAAGTTAGAGTTGATAGCTACAAATGAAGAAGAGTTACCAACGACAATAGTTAATTGCAACGGAATATCAGCAACAGAGCCCATAGAGCAGATGCGGAGGAGGGAGAGGAGGAAGTTCATCAAGCTGTAAATAATGGCAGGATGATTGGGTTCAGGGTCACCTCAATGGACAGATAATACCAAGTTCTTGCCCCTGGTAAAGGAGTAAGGAAGAAAGGGAACATAGGCCGACGCCGCCTACGACTCAAAGAGGAACTTCTGGATTAGCTGGGAGCCTGCCTGAGGGAGAACGCTTTAGCAAACACAGCATTATGCCAGAAAGCGGGAGGTCTTTAACAGGCTAGGACGTGAGGGATGGAAGCGGGCTAAGGAGTACGGTTGGTGGAGATATTCTTTGCATTTAAGAGGGTGACAGCGTAAGCTCTAGACGATTTCAGAAGGCTGAGCTGTCACTAAAGGTGTTACTGTACAGCAAGTTTCAGTCCATGTAGGGAAGGAAGGAACTCGCCTGCTGGACCCGTCCTACGGAGAGGAATTACATTAACAGGAGTTGAGCTACAAGCCAACGCAAACAAAAAAGGTTAAATCTTATTAAAAACATATATTATTTTAAATAAAATTGGATGACGTTAATGAACAATCAGTAGCAAAGTTGAATAAAGTTCTATCTAGAAAGCACACTATTGCTATTTTGGAACAGTTATCAAAGGGGTTAAAGGTTAACATCAATACTCTAAAAGAACTTGGGACAGAGAGAAGGACATTATATTATATTTTAAAGGAATTAAGGGAAAATGGGCTTGTCATTAAAAAGGGCAACCAATATACGCTTTCTATACTCGGGTTTTTCGTTTATAATGCTGAAAATGAATTAATAAAATGGTTGGAAAACAAAAATGAAATTAAGTTACTAAACGAATACATGAATAACTCTGAAATGTTTAAGGTTACCAACGCGTTACTCAAGAGCCTTGAGAATATAATTGGCATATCAAAATTTGAGCCAGTTCGAATATATACGGATTGGTATTCACTTGTTGAGTCACTAATAGGGGCAATTAAAACTGCCAAAGAAAGTATTGATATGGCAAGCAGGTACATTGATGCAAGTGTGCTCAGGGCAATGCTGGAAGCTGCTAAGAGAGGTGTCACCATAAAGTTGATAACAGACAGCACCTTTTCTGCTATAAGGGCAAAGTATTATCTTGCATTGGTATCAAATGAAGAAAACAAAGTTATCGTAAAGCAGCTTTTTACATTGAAAAACGTATCTGTCAAGACCACGCACGTTCCTTACAGCTTCATAATAATAGATCAAGACCAGATAGGGATAGAAATACCAGAGGTTTCTGACGAAAAGAGCTTTTTGCTAGGGCTACAGTTAAAGAGCCCTACAATAGCCGAAAAGATGTCAGTTATGATGAAAAAAATATATGCTAATGCTGTACAGGACAGCGTTATATACACAATGCTTCAGGAGGTTAATAGTTAATTGATAAACCCTAAAAACATGCTTGTTTTAATAAAAAGCAGGTATGTTGCAATTTTTCTCTATACATCCGGATTAGCAGGCAATTTAATAGCAATAACAGACTTTAAAATTTCTCCCATAATTTTCTTTATGGCATTGGGGTCAAGTTTTTTGGCGACCATAAGCGCCTACATCCTAAGTGACCTTATGGATTTAAAAGAGGACAGGCTGAACAGCCCAAATAGGCCACTACCATCCGGTAAAGTGCCTGTAACTGACGCAAAGGCGCTTATACTTTTAAGCTTGATTATTGGATTGGCCATTGCTGCGGCTATAAATTATTTTGCGGCAATATTTGTGTTTATTGCCTTTATTCTTAGCTCCATGTATTCCTTCCCATTTATAAGGGCTAAAGACAGATACTATTCAAAGAGTTTAATTAGCTGGATGGGGGGTTTTGTTGGCACATTCATGGCCTCTGCAGTTATATTAAAACTATCACTTCTTAGCTTGATCATATCTTCACTTAACGGTTTCCTCATAATGCTTTTAGTTATGATAGGTGATGTAATAGATTATGAAGGAGACAATAAGGCTGGTGTCAAATCATTGGCCGTCACTTTTGGCGTTGACAGGGCTATCCTTACAATAGAAATCACACTTGGAATAGTTATTGCGCTTGTCGGGGCCATTTTCTACATTTCTTATCCAGGCATTAACCCCGTATTTTTGGTTATCAGTTCAGCAATTGTCATGCTTGTGTACAAGCAAATACTTTCATTAAAGAATTCAGGATTTAAAATGGAAATGGCTAAACTTGTAAAGCAGTCACTTAGAGCGCTTTACTTTTCAGTTCAAGCATCAATCATAGTTGGATTCCTCTTAGCCTTAGTCTTATGATACAATTTGTTTGCTAGCTTGTAGC
>JARVJW010000168.1 GCA_029775955.1 Nitrososphaeria archaeon
CGCCACTCCTCAGTTAAGAAGGCTCTGCACAGGCATCTTGAAGCTGCAGGCAAGGTAACCATGTACAGCGATAACGGATCGCAGTACCCATGCATTTAGGGATTCTATGAAGCTGCTTGGCATTGCCCAGAGGCGTGATGACAGAATTGAAAACTATGCACCGGTTCACAATCTATTCAACTTTGATAGGTAACCATGCAATAATAGTGTCCCACATCCACCCCATAGCATAGCAATATATATTAAAAAGGACTACATCAAGGGTAGCATGAAAGTGCTTTCCTGGAACGTTAACGGTATAAGGAGCGCTGTGAACAAGGGCCTTGTTGATGTAGTAAATTCAGGGGAAAATGATATAATAATGCTGCAAGAAGTGAAGTCAGATTCTGTGCCCCTTGGCTTTGAGGGCTATAAAGCGTACCTGAACGCTTCAAAGAGAAAGGGTTATTCTGGAACGCTTGTCCTTAGCAGGGTTGAGCCAATTTCAGTCTTATATGGCATTAGTGATAGCAAGTTTGATGCTGAGGGCAGGGTAATTACCTTTGAACTTGAAAGGTTCTATGTTGTTAATTCATACTTTCCAAATTCTCAGCACGGCCTCACAAGGCTTGATTACAAGCTTGAATTTAATGCTAAATTTGAGGAGTTTGCCCAGAGGCTTAGGAATAGGAAGCCCGTCATAATTGGGGGAGACTTCAACGTTGCCCATCAGGAAATAGACATAGCGAGACCAAAGGACAATGTCAATAACGCCGGTTTTACAAAGCAGGAGAGGGACTGGATGACGCACTTCCTTGGGCTGGGCTATGTGGACACCTTCAGGATGTTCATAAAGGACGGCGGTCACTACAGCTGGTGGTCTTACAGGTTCAACGCAAGGCAGAAGAACATTGGCTGGCGTATCGATTACCTAATTGTGTCGGAAGAGCTGAGGCCCATGGTGAAAAGTGCTGGGATATTGGAAAGCGTCAGAGGCTCTGACCATGCCCCTGTTTTCTTGGAAATTGCTCTTCCCTAAACTCTGAAACTTCAGCGTCGTCGCTGAACCTGATGAAGAAGCTACTTGCTCTGCCCTCACCACTTACCACACAACGCCTTCCAGAATAGTAGTTGCCCTTTATTTCAATTGAATTAATATTCTCAATGCCAGAGCGGTCAACTATGTTCTTAAATCCCTTAGCGCAGAGGTCGCAGCAGAAGAATAGCCTCTCCCCACAGATCACATCATAATAATTTCCCCAGGTAGCTCCACACAGCGCACACCCGGATTCCTTGCTTCCAGCAACTTTTCCGTTAACAGTAACCTTCATCTAAGCATCGCCGCCCTTTCAAGTCTCGCATTAAAGTATGAAGAAACTGCGTCAAGGGATTTGATAATTGCAACCTGAACGCTTTGCCTGCTCCCAGCATACTTTTCAACAAGCGATAGCGCTTCGCTCGAATGGTAAGTGTCTGCGCTGTACCCCTCCCCTAGGAACCTCTTCACTTCCTTTGGATAATCATTAGAGCTCAGTATTTTAACGTTAAAGTAGTGCATTTTTGCGCCATAACTGGAAATGCCCCTGTCAGCTATCAGCTCAAGGCTGTGCATAGCCCCCATTGTCTCCTGCCAGCCCATCTTAAATGATATTTCCCTCCATTCCCCTATTGCCTTAGTTGTACTGGGCAAGGGCCCAATTGACTGTATTTCTTCCTTCCTCATTCCCAGGCTTTCCCCCATCCTCATAAGAAGCTCAAAGTGCGAAGGGCCGGAGCACCCAAGGAATTCAGTAGTTATGTTTTCAAGCTCGTACTTGATCACATCGTTCCTGTCAGTTCGCTCTATGACTGATGATAGAACCCTGACCCAATTTTTAAGGAAGTGCTGGTGCTCGATAACGTATCCAAGCAGGTCCTCTCTAGTGGGTTTTTGCATTGCAAGTATGAGGGGATGAGGGCCACTGTAGATTTTCCTTATTACCGCATTTCTAGCCCACTCAAGCAGTGACCCTTCGTTGCTGAACATTTCCGAAAGCCTTTGCCCAAGCTCATTCTTACTTAACTCTTCTTTTGATAGGTTCCTGTTCAGCCACATCACATGCGCGCTCTCGCTCATTGTTGCTAGGCCGGACATATGGTCAGCCACCTGGTCCCACGTTCTGTATTCACTGTAGCAGGCTGGACATAGGAGCATGGTTATAACTTGCCCTTTGCTCTAAAAAGGATTTACCAAAAATTTTCAGGGCTTCATCTGACCCTTGAACCTGCCCGAGTACTCCACTGGCGGTGAAACTTCTTCAAGTATCAGCTGACATATCCTTGTTCCAGGGTAGATTGCCTGAGTTGAAGGTGACAGGTTAGCAATTTCAAGCACTACCCTTCCGTCAGAGCCCGGAGCGACAAAGCCGCTGCTTATGTGCACCAGCAATCCAAGCCTAGCAAACCTTGACCTTCCCTCAATCCTGCCAGAGATGTAAGCTGGCAGCTTTACCCTCTCCTTGGTTATTCCATGGACAAGCTCTCCAGGCTCAAGCAGAAGGTAACCTGAATTGAGCTCCACGTAGTCAGTAAGGTCATGGTAATCAGCGTCCTCCTTAATTTCCACAACCCTCCTGGACTTCTTGAAGGTCCTGAACATTGTTCCTAGGGAAAGGTCTATGGATGCTGGCCCCACCTGTGATTCATTAAATGGCTCAACAACAACTTCATTCTGAGCTATCATCTCAAGTATCCTGCCCCTTGTAAGAATCATTTCCAATACTTTTGTTCCTCAGTTAATAACTCTTTTCTGACCAAAATTCTGATATAGGGTTTTATCAGGCATAGGTATGCATCAACATATCTATCGCATTCTGAGCCTCACAGCATCATCTGACATACTCTCCACCCTAAA
>JARVJW010000102.1 GCA_029775955.1 Nitrososphaeria archaeon
CTTTCACATGCGCTCTATGTATTCGAGCATGCTAGAGGCATAATCCTCTGCTCGCTTTCATCCAAGTCAAGGGGACTTCCCGCTCGCTGAGTTAAAAACATTTAAATTGACAATAAGTGTGCCATAATAATATGAAATTGTTAATGCTGGATACCGATAGTTTCAGTTACCGTGTAATAGAACCTGAAAGCAATATAAGGGACGAAATCAACGGTGTCAAATCTAAAACTTACAGTAATGCCCTTGTTATATTTGTTACTGTAGAAAAGGGCGATTCTGAATCGCTTTTTGAACAAGCTTATGAAGAAATTTCAAAACAATTAAAGCAGATAGGGGAAAGAACAGTTGTAATTTATCCATATTCTCACCTGAGCGAGAACCTCGCTGGACCAAATGAGTCATATAAGCTATTTGACGGTTTTTTTAAATTTTTAGTCAATTATGGGCTTAAAGCAGACAGAGCTCCCTTTGGTTGGAATAAGGCATTCAATTTGTCACTAAAGGGCCATCCCCTTGCGGAATCCCTCCGAACAATCAAAGGTGGTGCCAAAAAAGTCAACTTTGCCCCAAAGGAAAAGTTCTACAGGTACTTTATAATAGATGAAAACGGCTCGGAATATGAGGTATTTTTAGATAAACTCCAAGAATGTGAGCCGCTGACAAAAAATGATGCGTTAAAGCGGTTTGTAGAAAATGAGCTTGTCGGAAAGGCACTTCACAAAGATGAGCCAGCTCATATAAGGCTCATGAAAAAACTTGAACTGGTTGACTACTGTCCAGAAAGCGATATTGGGCACTTAAAATGGTACCCAAATGGCGTAATTATCAGGGACCTTATACTTGAATATGCCCAGAAACTCGCAATGAAATGGGGTGCTATAAAAATGCAGAACCCTCTAATTTACAGGACTGACATCGAATCTATATCGCTTTTACAGGGGGAATTCCATGAAAGAGACTACAAGATTGAAGACGAAAACATGGTTCTCAGGTTTGCCAGCGACCCAGGTGCCTTTCCATTTGTCCAGAAGCTAAATATAAGCTACAGGCAAATGCCATTTAAGGTATACGAAGAAGCGCAATGCTTCAGAAGAGAGCAGAGTGGTGAGGTTGTTGGATTAATGAGAGTCAGAACGTTTCTCATGACTGACCATCATGCGTTTTGCCAGAATGAAGATGTTGCAAGGGATGAGTTTTCAAAGCTCACAGGCATGTTTAAACAATTGATGGACGACATAATAGCTCCTGAACACTGGGTCCTGGGATTTGAGATCGTTGATGAGTACTACGAAAAGTACAAGCCTTTTTTTAAGGAACTTCTAAAAAGCATAAAGAAGCCAGCTTTTTTCAAGCTGATGAACAGGATGACCCACTATTATGCTTTTAAGAATGAATTTCAGGCCATATTTCCTGATGGCAATAATTTGCAAATTTCCACGGTGCAGTGGGATATAAAGAATGGTGAAAGGTTTAACTTAAACTATATAGATGAAAACGGAAATAAGGTTCATGTGCCATTTATCATTCATGCGTCAAGTTTTGGGAGCATAGAGCGGACACTGGCATCAATGCTTGAATCTGCAGCATGGATGGAAAGGCATGGGGATGTGCCGTTGCTGCCTTTCTGGCTGTCACCTGAGCAAGTAAGGGTTATTCCAGTATCATCTAAGGAACAGCTAGATGCTGCGGTAATGCTTACAAACAGGCTGGAAGAGTATGGGTACAGGGTCGGAATAGACGATAGGGACTTGACGCTGGCTAAGAAGGTTGCTGAAGCGAAGAGTTACTGGATCCCTGTTATTGTTGTAATAGGGGAGAAGGAACTGGAAAATAACCAATACAGCACAATGATAAGGGCCGGACAAAAAATTGGCAAGGAAAAGTACAAGCCTTTTAAAATAGATGAGCTGATGACGGAACTGAGGAACCTGCAAGGCAATATGCCAAAAAGAGCAATGTATGTAAATCCAATAATGAGCAAGCGGCCCAAATTTTCCTAGGACACTATGGCGTCCATGACCGCTAGAGATGAAACATCAACAAATTTTTTCAACTCAGATGCGGTGTACATTCTAGTTTTCTTGACTACGTTATCGCTGACAATTAATACGCATGCCGAACGTATATTATGGATATTTGAAATTGACATGAGGGTGGCACATTCCATTTCAAGGGCCAACGTGCCGATCGATATAAGCCACGGGTTTAAATCGTCAAGAGTATAAAATGCGTTTTTAGAAAAAACTGTTCCAAGATGTACTTTTATGTCAGCTTGCTTAAGAGCCTGGTATAATTTTTTTGTGAGAGCAAAATCTGGGGCTGGAGACAGCCTGTAATCGTAACTTAGTGTTCCACCTGGAGAGTAGTGAGCTCCAGTGACCACTATAACGTCTCCAACTTCTATGTTTTCCTTTAAAGACCCAGCTGTCCCTAGCCTGACTATGCTCTTTGCTCCGTGTTTTATCAGACCATTTATTATCAATGAGGCTGAGGCCCCACCGATTCCATGTGTGGCAACAGTTAATGGCTTTCCACTATATAGGCCCGTATAAGCAACTAGGTTATCTGTATTGTTTAACATTTCAGCGTTATCCAACATTTTAGCCAATTGTTTAACCCTTTCAGGGTCTCCAGATATTATTACCCTTTCTGCAACCTTCCCCCTTTCAACATTTTTATAAATATCCATAAATAAAATAAATTAAATATGGCACCTAAAAACATTGCTGCTGTGATAGTGCAAAATTTGTTAATGATCACAGCTTTAACTCAGCGAGCGGGAAGTCCCCTTGACTTGGATGAAAGCGAGCAGAGGATTATGCCTCTAGCATGCTCGAATACATAGAGCGCATGTGAAAG
>JARVJW010000142.1 GCA_029775955.1 Nitrososphaeria archaeon
ATACCCCCAAAGAGGCAACTCCAAGAATGATGGAGACCTTAGAACCCTTTAGGGTGGATAGTATGTCAGTGTAGAGTATTAATTATTCCTAATTTTTCAATAATCAACTTTTAATTTATACAACACAACATATCAAAATAAAAGTTTATTAAATCAAAAATCAGCATATAGTGCGCAATGGGAAAACCACAAGTTCCGATTTCTGTAACAGATCTAAAGTTTACAATAGAAGATATTGAGGATTTTTTAAGTGGGCCAATAAATCCAAAATTTCAAACTCCATATGTACCAAAGTTATGGAAAACCAAAGAAGGAGACGAAGTTATAATAAGAGAAGCAAAGAAAGAAGAAGCAGATGCAATGCTACAAACCCTAAAACAACTAATTGATCACAAATATGATAGAGATTTTTATCATCTTGTAGGAGTGAGAACCTATTCTGAAATATTGGCATGGGCACAAAACAGGATCAAAGACTCATATGTTATTGTAGTTACCTCTCCAGATGGAGAATTACAATCAATAGTAAACCACAGGTTCTGGGACGATAATGTAGCAATAAGTTTGCACACAATAACATTTAAAAGAAAATCTAATTTGGGAATAATGGCTTATGCATCAAAAATAGAGCATGCTTTCGACTTTGTGGGAGTAAATGAATGGTGGGCTACCTTTGAGAGCCCATTTGGCTTTAGAATGGGGTTCAGGTATGTACATACAACCAAACCGTGGCCACAAGTACAGCATGAATTGGGGGGATCAAGAGTATATTACATTGATAGAGAAATATGGAATAATGTAGTAAAACCAAAGTTAAAGGAAAGAAACCTCTTTGGGGAAAGACCTGTATCAGAGGAAGTGCTTAAAAAAACTTATCCATTAAAACCAACTGAAAAATTAGAAGTTGAAATTTAAAAAATACCAAACTCTTTTGACATAAAGAATAAAGCTATTGTTTTTGCATCAAATATATCACCTTTTTTTATCATATCAATTATTTGCTGAGTATTAAATATAACAATGTTTATCAATTCATCCTTGTCCAAGTTAGTTGATTCTGGTTTATCGTTAACAAATGCCACAAAGAGCCTTATCATTTCATCATCATAGCCGGGTGTCATTACTATTGAACCCACTTTTATGAGTTTCTTTGCTCTATAACCAGTTTCCTCTGTAAGCTCTCTAGACGCACATGCTTCATCGTTTTCCCCCTGTTCTAAAGTTCCAGCCGGAGCTTCTATTATCCATTTTGCTATAGTGTACCTGTATTGTCTTTCTAAAATAATTCTACCGTCAGATAAAAAAGGGAGTATTGCGACTGCTCCCCTGTGTCGTACAGTTTCTATAGTTACATCACCATTTTCACCACGATATATTTCCTTAAAAAGTTTGAAAGTTTTAGCTTTATAAATTTCTTTCTTTTCTATTAATTTTGGTGTTTTATTATTATTCATTACCAAATATTAAAAAATCTGGTTAATTTACTTTTTTAGCTAATGTTTATTAGAGTTCATTTTATTGTCAACTACTAACCCCTAAAGTAGTAGCTGGCCTTCCCGTAGGCATGGATTCACCGAGCTAACGATTGGCTGGTCGACAGCAACATTCAGATTTACCAAGTACTTCAAAAACCAAAATTATAAACAATGACATCATTACGCTCTGCTTCAGCATATCCACTATGACCCTGTCTTTGAAGTGATTTAGCTTGACCCACATATAGGAGCACTGCCAGGCACAGCTTTGACGTTAGCCAAGAACTTACTGATTATCCTGTAAGATGTCTCTATGCCCCATCTGCTCCTGAACAGCTTCCTTGGCTTCAGGTTCGTGTTCATGGAGAATAAACAATTCTATGCCAACCCTGTTTTGTGCTACTATCCTTAAGGTGTACTGTTCGTGTTTTCACTCCTAATGGTGTACATGAAGTCATCCCCGCTGGCAATGCCTGCATTGGGCATCATCATGAACTTCAGGCCAAGTGACTGCAGGTATTTGATTACATCTGCCGAAAAATAGCCAACAACAATTTAATCTTTATCCCCAGCTCAAACGCCCTTGATTTCCATTTCCTATGGGTGTAACTGCAAGGGTTATTTACCACAACGCTTCCGTACTGGTAAGCTCAGTGCGTTCCACCCTTTGACCTGGTGCCCACCACGCTCTCTGCGTGAGGGTATCCGTAGGTCATGCCAATCGGCAACAACCGTCAGTTTGCCCTTCAGTGTTCCGTTTCTGAAAGGTTATAATTTCTTATAGCCATCATTCGGAGCGTTGACCTTCAAGCCCGCTCCGACCACTTTAGGCTCATGGCCGGTGTACAGGTATTCATCCTTCAAAGAAGGCCATCCACACTCACGGTAAACGGGTAGCCGCAGGGTTATGGCCAGCCTGTCGTAGTCCACGCCACAGGTTTCGCATTTCGATATCCTCAAGTTATCACCACAGACAGGACACGCTGAAGTCCCCCTTGGGTTCACGTAAACGGTCTTGAATGAGGACTTGTATTCAATCATCTTCTGGTAAAGCCTATATGGCCACTTGTTCAACTTTGTCCTGAACTTCCTGTTGTTTCCACTAGTCTAAGACAAACGATGCGCCTGGGTTTTCCTTCACAGTAGCAAGGCATTATTGACACGGTTCTTCTGCCTGCCTCTGGCCTGGCGCAGTTTCCTGTACTTCTTTTGTGTATGTGCTTCTGCAGGCTCTTCCTCCTCCTGGAGAAGTCGTTCTGTATATGTGCTGTGTCAGTTCATTTCAGCGTAGCCTGCCATCACCCAGCAAACGTGGAATCTATCGTGAAGTCCTGTGCCACGAAGCTAGGCTCCTTTCCTTTT
>JARVJW010000071.1 GCA_029775955.1 Nitrososphaeria archaeon
ATAGACACAACTATGAAGTGGCTGCCAATGAGGTCTATTATACTAAATTACCTGAGCCACTAGCACCGCTACACAAAGCCATAACAATGTAATAAATTTACGATAATAATTTAACAAAGAACTTTTACTAACCATAAACTGTTATGTACAACTCATACATTATTAGAAACCACATTATCAACAGTGCCAAACCACCTAGGACATAAAAACGACCGAACCTTACTTCCCTTGTTGAACTTACCTTTGCTATTAAAAAAATGCCACCAAGACCCATCAAATTTATCAAAAATATTATTATCGTTTCAAAAAGCGTCTGATAAGAAGTATTTGAAGTAAATATGCTTGTTAAAGGAATCAGAGGTTTGCCCAGAACAAAGCTTATCAGTCCTGATCCTATCAAAAGAAAAACTAGGGCGTACCATATTTCAACCTTTTTTAGTTGATTTACTATTTTGGCATAGTCCATCTTCATTCAACCCTAGGCGCTAGGTAATACTCAAGCCTTGAGCCCTTCTGGTCGATTGGCGCCTCCACCTTCATCGGCAAACGGTTTCCGAATTCAATTGAAATCGTTTCGGTTGATGTTGAAAGCGACCTTGTGAACTTTTCAAGGTATTCCACACTGTATGATGCGGTTGATGAATCTGCAATGTCAATATCCTTTATTTCTGACGTTCCTGTGGTCATAGCAACCTTTACGTTTCCATATTCACTTGAACCACTCAATGTAAGTGAACCCGATTCTCCCTTCATGACAATTTGGTCGGAAACTGTAGCTATATCTGCTAGCGCATCCCTGAAGCCCTTTAAAGTTATGATTACTTTTGCTGTAAAATTGACCTTCGGCAGGGGAACGTCTGTATGAGATGACTCAAGGCTATGAAGGGTGAATTCTCTCTGGTATCCATTTTTTACCTTTATAACTACAGAATTCCCCTCACCCAGTGAGATTTCTAGAGTGTCTCCCTTTGAGGTCCTCTTTATAACATTTGCAAGGTCTTCTAGCCTGAGCGTTATTATATATTCCCCATCACACACATACCCATCGAATGACTGGGCTAGCCACTCAAGATTAAGCATAGCTATATGTGAAGGGTCCATGTTCCTCATTGTAATTTTATCTGGATGAAACTCGAGCGCTATTTCCTCCAGAAGTGCTGATGCCGCCTTTATTACAGTATTCCAACCATTAACGTCCTTTGAAGTTACCTGCAACATACAGCCTTACTTCTACCTGGGGCTTTATTAATACTTTCCTTTCCGCTAAGAAATAATTTCACTTAAATGTTTTTATCCCTGTAGTGTTTCCTGGCATCCATTACTGCATCATATATCTGGTAGTAAGTGCCGCACCTGCATATAACGCCACTTAGTTCCTTCTTAAGGTCATCACCATCAATCTCTGGGTTCTTGCTAAGAACGTAATGCGAAGTGACAACAAATGCTGGGGTGCAGAACCCGCACTGCATTGCTCCATGCTCCACAAACGATTCCTGAAGCTTTCTTGCCCTCTCATCAGTGTATAGCCCCTCAGCTGTAACCACTTCCTTCCCTTCAGCTTCCACTGCAAGGGTCATGCAGCTCTTGACAGGCAATCCATTTAGGAGCACTGTGCACAGGCCGCATTCACCCCTCCAGCAAGCAGCCTTAACGCTTGTCACGCCAAGTTTGTCCCTGAGAACGTTGAGCAGGAGCTCATTTTCCTCAATGGTTACCTCTCTTGAAATTCCATTAACGGTAATTGCTATGGTCCTCATTTTATGTGCCCCCAAAGAGCTCCTTGAGAGCGCGCGCAACAAGTATTTTTGACACTTCCCTGCGGTATTCTGAGCCTGCTACAGCATCTGATATTGGCTTCAGGTTGGACCCAATAGCATCTGCAACTGTTTTTATATTTTCTTTGATGTTTTCATCCCACCTCCAGCCAATGGAAGATTCGTCAAAATAATATGGTTTAGCGCTTATCGCTCCAACTACAATCCTTAACTTCTTCTGGACTAACATCAAAGATACTGCAACTGTTGCGATCGCTATTTCGCTTGCATTCAAAAACTTGACATAGGTGCCCCTTGACTCGGCAGCATTTGGCACAATTATCTTCGTTATCATTTCATCTGAGCGCAGGTTGGTTCTGCCAATGTTTACAACTAAATCTGAAGATGGCAACATTCGTGCACTGTCAGCGCTCCTGACCTCTAACAAAGCACCCATTGACATAAGTGCTGGTAATCCATCTGTGCTTGGCATGCCAATGCTTATGTTCCCGCCAATGGTTACCGAATTCTGAAGTATTTTATCACCCATATATGAAGCCGCTTTTGCTAGCGGCTGGCAAAATTTTTTTATAATATCTGATTGTTGGAGCTCTGACGCAGTGACAGTCGAACCTATTTCAACTCCACTTTCTGTTACATTTATGCCTTTTAATTCCCTAATGCCCTTTAGGTCAATTACATACTCAGGTAGCGCTATTCTTTCCTTCATCATGTTAACTAGCATCACCCCCCCAGCAAGCACCCTTGCTTTGCCGTTATGCTGCTTCAGCAGGGAAAGCGCCTCAGAGATGCTGTCTGGCTTATAGTATGTGAACTTCGGGAGCGTAAAATATGGTGTGATGAAGCTCATGCCCTGTTTACCTCCTGAATTTTTTCTCCATAGAACAATTTCAAAGCTCTTTCTATTAGCTCTGGCTTCTGCTCTTTTATTGCCCTCCAGAGCTTTTCAGCAGTTATTGGGAGCTCATTCACCTTTACGCCTATGGCCCTGTATATCGCATTTGCTATAGCTGGTGCGACA
>JARVJW010000108.1 GCA_029775955.1 Nitrososphaeria archaeon
AACGTTGCAATCAATATTACTAAAAGCTGGCCAATTCTTGGCCCGTGTGGGGATCTAACTACTGCTGCTGAGGAGGATAAGCAAGTTTAGCCTAAGAAGCTGCTTTGTTGCATTAATTAAAAGTTGTGCTGATTATTTAAAAATTAGGATAAATTGCCGATTTAAAATAAATAATTCCTTTAATTAAAATTTGGAACTATTAACAAATTAACTATTTTTTGAATATGCAACAAAGTATAGGAAGCAAAAAGTTTACAGGCTTTGGTGGTGAGTAGTTCACATGCTCAACATAGGACATAAACCGGTTCCCCTCAGGATAAAACGCACGAGAATAAAATACGCAAGAATAGAGGTCAGAGGAAAAAAAGTTTACATAACAGTGCCTTACAACTACGATGACATTGATACCTTTATTAAAAAACACCTTATATGGATAGAAAAAAAGCTTAAAGAGTATGATTTATTACTTGAAAAATCCAGAACTCTGAAGCTTGAGCACAGGGATAGGACTAAATTTTACATAACTGTGCGTAATATAACTCGGTCACTGAGCATGGAGATGGGCATAAGCATGCCAGTTATCAGGTTCAGGCGGATGAGAAGGAAATGGGCTAGCATGAACTCAAATCACATAATGACTTTGAATGTATCGATTAACCTTCTACCAGAAAGGCTTGTAAGGTACATCCTGTTTCATGAGATGTGCCACATAATTGAGATGTCCCATAACGGCAAATTTAAAAGTCTCATCAGTGGTAAATATCCCTATTATAGGAAACTTGACATTGAGCTCAGGGCCTACTGGATAGCGATTGAGGAATATTATTTAAATACACTAAGTAACTACTAATTTGCATGCCAGAACCTCAACATATCAAGGCGAAAGCTGGAGACATAGCTGAAAGGGTTTTGCTTGCTGGAGACGCCGACAGAGTGAGGCAGCTATCAAACATGCTCAAAAATGCCACTGTTGTCAATGAAAACCGTGGTTATATAACATACACCGGCTTTTACAGGGATAAACCAGTTACCGTTGCCTGTCACGGCATTGGTGCGCCTTCTGCTGCAATAGTAATAGAGGAACTGAGAATGCTTGGGGCTAAAGTCATGGTCAGGCTTGGCACTGCAGGTGGACTTATAAAAGAAATAAAATATGGAGATGTGCTAATTGCAAGCGGCGCTTTCCTGCCATATGGCAACATAATGAACCAATACATTGGAAACGTCATACCGCCTACTGTTCCATCATATGACCTGCTAAGTTCGCTGGTAAATGCGTCAAAGATTTCCAAGACCGCTGTATATGTTGGCCCAGTTTACTCTGGCGATGCATTCTACGCCGAAGATAGTGAATACTCCTCCAAACTCTCAAAACTTGGTTACATAGGAGCAGAAATGGAGGCAGGTACACTCTTTGCTCTGGCTTCATTGAGGGGATTTAAGGCTGGAGCACTTTTCATGGCAAGCAACAACATTGTGCTGAATACACCCCTGTATGATGCGTCAAAACTCATGAGCTATCTTGACAATGTAGCATCCATAGCTATAAATGCACTTGTTTCCGTAAACCCAGACCCTTTACGTCAGATCTCATAGAGCTCTTTGAACAACATTATTATCCCCTGGGGCGGATATATTCCCCTTTCTGTAATTATAAAATCAATGTACTCAGGGGGCGTGACATCAAATGCCGGGTTAAGCACCTTTATCTTCGGGTGTTTCTCCAGCCAAGCCCTTGGTGCAACTTCATATGGACTTCTGATTTCTATTTCTATTAACTCTCCAAGGTATGTCTGTGGGCTAATCTTATATGTTTCAGCCGCAACCATAACCCTAGTCCTGGACTCCTTGGCAATAGCAGCTATTGTTGATGTTCCTATTTTATTCACTACAGCTCCATTTGCAGCTATAGCATCAGCACCCACAACCACCTTGTCCACCTTCCTCATGTAAAGCCTAGCAGCACTGTCAGGTATCAATGTAACGTCAATACCTGCATCAGCAAGCCATGCTGATGTAAGCCTGCCCTGAAACCTTGGCCTAGTCTCCGTGGCAAAAACCTTAAAGCTCTTGCCATCGTTAAAGGCAGTCTTTATCACGCTTATTGCTGACTGGCTGTTACAATGTGTCAGAATAATGTCCCCACTAACGATCCTCTTGGCGCCTATCTCCCCAATCTTTTTTTGCGCCTCAATGCTTTTCTGTATGAATTCCTCTGCTGCTTTTGATACAAATTCTTTAAGCTGATTTATGTCTAACTTTATAAGGAGTCCTTTTTGTGCGCTCTTGACGACAGTGTTGACGCCATTAGGCAATGACACTGCAGTTGGCCTTGACGACTTTAGATATTCCCCAGCCTTCTGGATGCGCTCAAAAAATTTGCTCGAGTCGTCATCATTTACATAGAATACTTCGTTCTTCAATGCAGCTACTGCAGCTCTGGCTATCCTTCCAGCGCCCCTTACTTTCATATTTTTTATATCATCAAACACCTGCCTCAACTGAGGTGAGAATTCTGTTGACATAGCAGAATTAATATTCATCTTAATATTAAAGTGTTTTCGCTTAGTTTTTAGCAGGAGCGAGCGAGAAAACTCATACCATTTATGGATGAAAGCGAGACCAAGGTTTAAATATCATTCTGTATATCATAAGACAGTTGATAACTTACAAGTTCAGGCTCTACCCAACAAAAACGCAGGCTCATGACTGAGGCTTTTATGCAACAACCTTCTTGATGACAGAATAAGCCCACAGTGTTTGAACGGCTCTCACGGCATTTCGCCATAACGACAAATTTCTAGATGTATTTTGCAGGATGTTAGGTTTAGCCAAGGCATATGGAGCCTTCTATGCTTGTCTTCGAGATATTCAAAATTCAAACGAAAGGGCAACTCATTCATATATCCACAACTTGGTGGTTTCAAGGTCAACGACAATAGAATTTACCTTTCAAAGATAGACCAATAGTAGTGGAGCAACTGTCATCCGTGACATCTACCAGTGATTCATAGCCGTTGAAGGTACGCCAAGCAGGGGACAGCGCTGTTGACGTGGGCGTCTTGAATGCCGTAGCGCTAAGAAACACTAATAGAGAACCCGCACATATTGGCGCGCTCGGCAGAGCGCATCAAGGACCTGCAAAGGAAGCTATCTCACAAGAAGAACAGCTCAAAGAACAGGAAAAAGGCATTGCTTGAAAAATCTTGGAGAAAGGTCAGGAGACAGAGAGGACTTCGCCCACAAGCTCACTAAGGATAACAAATTGATTGCCTTTGAAGATTCAGGACATGATAAAAAACATTCGCTCATATCGATAATAATGTACCCTTGGGGACAACTGCCTACAAGGCAGAAAGGCGTGGCGGACTGGTCGTCAACCCAGCAACATCGAAGAAATGTTCCAGATGCGGGATCCTGATGAAAGACATATCTGGGTGAACATTTGAATGCATGCAGATAGGGATGTAAATGCTGCCAGAAACATTCTGGCAGAGGGTCAGGAACTGACCCGTGCGGAGGAACAACCTCTACTTGTCCAACGAGAGTTGATAAACAAGTTTGTTACTATAAAGCAAGCCCAAAAGCTTTAGTTGTGGGTAGTTCACATGCATTACGTTTCTGAAAGATTATAAATTCTTATAACCCTCATTCGGAACATTGACCTACTTGTAACGGTATTATTTACTCATTCTCCATTGACAATGGCAATTAACTTGCCGTATAAAACGATATTAGCAAAACAGGTATGTTCCTCAATGCCCTGACGCTCAGTTTATTTTTCAGTCATGAATGTTATTGTGAGAGAGAGCCCTTTTACCTTGTTCCACTTGATGTCTGCCCAGAGCCATTTAATTGGGGTGAACTACCCCGCCCTTGCGGACGGGGCCATGCCCGCTTGTTTGGAGCTTCAACGGCATTGCTTGCTTTCACATGCGGAATATGTATTCGAGCATGCTAGAGGCATAATCCTCTGCTCGCTTTCATCCAAGTCAAGGGGACTTCCCGCTCGCTGAGTTAAAGGCAGGGTAGTACGGCGGTTATTAGCTTTCCTTCATGCTGCTTTACAACTTCTTTCACACGTGTGCAAATCCATCCCACAAGAACATGGCCATCTATGTGTCTGAGTTGACTTTATGATAGACGCCTTATGTTGGCTAGCAGTCCAAGCATGGTCTTTGCGACCATGAACATGACGAATCTGAGCTGCTAATGGGCCCGGATGAGTAAATGCAGCCTGATGTCAGCTATGATGGAGGTGATGTACGTTGGTGATGTGGGAAAGACACAAAGCTGCATCATGGATACATAATAACTGAATTCAGTTTCGAAGGGATGGCATATCTTACCTATCTTCACCATTCATAGATGATAGCTATGGAATCAACAGGCCCATATTGGATGAATATGCTAAGATGGTGCATGCCTGTTGTGTTGGCTCATCCCTTGAAGGCCATCGCACTAAAGAGCGACAAGGTTGACGCTAGCTAACCTTCTAATGGTTTATACTAGAAAGCTATGTTCCAGAGAGATGAGATATCTAGTAAGGCACAGACTGTCAAGGCATTGACCAAGAACAGAGTGCAATTATAGATTAGTCTCAAGTTCTATGACCTCTTTGGAAATGGTTGAAGGAAGTGATAAATGGGCTTCCTCCATTGGGCAAGCTTGACAATTACCTGACTCACAGAGCCTAGGCAGATAGAAAGGGATGACAGAGAGTCAAGGGCAATGAAGGGGATGTCAGGTTTGAGCCTAACTTAGATGTATGCACAACTCTTCTCATCAAGTCTAATATAAGCAGGTTCCAAAATTACATGTTTGCATCGCTTCATCTTTGTATCAATCAGACACCAGTACAATGGCCGAAAAGCAGGGCTCCAGAATGCCCGGCAATTGTGGAATCAACAATAAAAAATCATGACCCAAGTCCTTCAGCAGAATTAAGGGCAGGAGAAGAGATCAAAAGGTAATAATAGCGGTGGCTAACAAGATGCTGAAGAAAGATAATATGGTTCATGCTCACTAGAAAGAGTACAAATCAAAGGAAGAGGTACATCAAAAAGCTTAACATCATGGCATACTGCTGGCAAAGGGTTAGGACAACCTATATAGGCGTCTATCATGAATGTTTGGATGTGAAATGTTAAATACTTATTTATTAGATTTTAATAGGTTTAACTTAAGGCTTGAACTTCAGGCAATTTATTGCACTGATTAGAGTTCCCTCACTTACTGCGACTGTTGTACCACTATTAACTGGAGGAATCATTGCCATCAGGAGTGGCACATTTGACATTGTATTTTGGCTCATAATGTTTGTTGTTGCGTTATTTATGCAAATTGCTGCAAATGCGTTCAATGAACATGGCGATTTCATTAATGGTATAGATAAATTAGCATCACATGGATTTGCTGGTATAATAGTCAGGGGCGAGGTATCGGCTAATAATGTGCTTGCAATCGGAATTGCTTTTTATATAGCTGCAGCTTTACTTGCAGTGCCCTTGGTGTTGGCTAGAGGTATATACGTGCTTGTGATGGGGTTGATTGCAGCAATAGTTGGTGTTCTATATTCTGAAGGCCCTTTGCCACTTTCTAGGACACCATTTGGGGAGATATTTGTAGGCATAACTATGGGTTTAATTGAAATAATTGCTACTGAATTCATATCCAGTGGTAAAATAATATTTTCTGCTTACCTGATTTCTGTTCCCATTTCATTGCTTGTAGCGGATATTCTTGTGGCAAACAATTTGCGTGATATAAACAAGGATAGTCAAGCTGGCAGAAAAACGCTAGTTATTATCCTAGGGATTAAATATTCACAGGCACTTTATTATGCAATGATTGCGCTGTCATATGCGTGGCTGCCATTTATGTATGCATTTACTGAGAATATCCGGTTGAACTTACCGCTTGTGACGCTGCCATTTGCAGCAGTTGGAATGATCCTACTCCATAAAAATGGGTGGAGGCTTGGAGTGGAAATCAGCTCAATAATATATCTGCTATATGGTATAGCACTTGCGATAGCGCTTTTGTGAACTGCCTTCCACCAAAGCCTGTGAGCTTATTGCTTACACGCCAAGGAAACACATATTCAACCAAAGACTTAATGCCCTTGGGTTTCTGTAAGATTTTTAAATAAAACTAACAGTTAGCCTCTGCAAAAAATCATAATTAATATTTCGAAATTCTGTGCGCTATCTTTATGACGTTCTCTGGCAAAGGAATCGCACAGACTCCTTTATGACCTCAATTGACTTTAGGTAATCATCCACAGTTACCCTTTCAAGTTCTGTATGGGACAACTTTGAATCTCCTGCGCCGTAAGCAACTATGGGAATATCATAGTATGACCTCAATACGTTGCCGTCGCAAGTTCCCATCTTCTTCACATAATTTGGCTTCCTGCCAAGCACCTTAAATATTCCATGATAAAATGACCTGGAAAGCTTGCTACTCGGTGCAGTGCTAAAAGGCTCCAGGCGATCTTCAACATCATGCTCAGCAGTGAATAGTTTTTCTTCAAGTTCTTGGCTGCTAATTCCTGGTGGGAAGCGCACGTCCATGTAAAGCGTGGCCGTTGCTGGTGTTTTGTTCAGACTGTCGCCGCAGCTGCACTTTACAACCTGAGCTGTTATGGTGTCAAAATTAGACTTCGCTCCTTCATTTAGGGATCTAACTTCTCCCTTTATCCTTTCGACGCCTTCCCACATTAGGTCAAAGGCAGTCTTGCCCAGCCATGGTGACGAGGAATGATAAGATGGTGCAGAATATTCAAGCCTTGTGAGCAGCCTGCCCTTGTACGATATTGCTACAGAACTGAGGCCAGTTGGTTCCCCGAAAACTGCAAAGTCAGGTCTCGCACCTTCCTTAAGCAAGCCATTCATACCCTCGCTCGCTCTTTCCTCGTCAGTGACAGCGGCAAATACTAGTCCACAGCCTGTATCTGCAAGTTTTAGAGCTGCATGGAGCAACGCTGCAAGTGAAGTCTTTGCATCTACAGCACCTCTCCCATAAATGCTCTTGCCGTCGTTAACAACCGGCAGTTCTCCAGGCACAGTGTCCATGTGCCCCACCAGAAACACTTCTGGCTTGCCTGTGGACATTCTCATTATGACATTGTTAGAGCTATCCTGCCTTATATTCTGATAACCTCCAACTGACCTTAAATAATCAAGTATATAATCAGAAGCGGCCTTTTCTTTTGTGCTTGGCGAATAAACTTTTATCAATCCGATAAGGAACTTGACCGGGTCTATTTCCACTATTTTTCCCTCACTGTATCAATCAGATATTCCACTATTTTACCGTGTATATCAACCCCTGTAACTGGAACAGAATTCTTGAACTCCACTGTGCCGTTAACTTCATGTACGACCATCCCGTTCTCGTTTTCCATTATATCTACGCCATAAATCCCATCTCCTATAGCGGTTGCTGCTCTTAATGCAAGGTCCTCAATTTCCCCTGTTACTGGGCAATTTTCTGCTCTGCCTCCAAGCGCAGTGTTTGTCCTCCAATCCGTTTCAGGCTGGTACCGGTAAATAGCTGCTATGACCCTTTTGCCTACAACAAAAGCCCTGATGTCACGTGGGGGCCTTCTGACGTATTCCTGCATATAGTACACCTGATACAGGGGATCCATGTAAAGCCTGTCTTCAAGGACTGCCTTCGCCGAGTTCTCGGTTTCAAGCAAGCCAACCATCCTTCCCCAGGATCCCATGACTGGCTTTATAACTGCCCTGCCACCAAGGGACTTAAATGACTCCAGAGCCTTCTCTACGTCAAATGTCACGTAGGTGTGAGGTATTGGCACACCATGCTCCCTTAATTTAAGCAAAGTAAATGCCTTGTTTCCAGTAATTTCAAGTATTTCCATGCTATTAACCACAGGCGTTCCGTAGCTCTGTATTATTGCAGCGGCGTGCAAACCACGATAATAGCTTGTTGCTCGCTGTAGAGCTACATCACCATATGCTCCTTTATGTGACGACAGGTCAAACATTTGTCCCCTTACGTCCACAAGCTCAATTTCAAGACCCCTCTTTTTGCCGGCTTCCAACAATGCCTTTTCTTCCCATCTCACTATGTCATATAATATTGCAATTTTCACTTTTAATTAGCCTCCATTATTCTCTTTACTAATTCATCATCCAACTCAAGTTCAAAAAGGTCCCCTACCTGAAGTTTCTTCACTCCAGCAGCAAGTGACCTGGCCATGGATTCATCAGCTTTAAGGCCCAACACCTTCATAAGGAAAAGCGACCCATTTTTGCCTAGCAAGTCTCCAAACACAATCCTTCTTTTGTTGCCAGTCAGTTCAGGTGGAACAAGCTCATATGCATGAGGGCTTTTTAAAATTGCTGCTATGTGAGTGCCTGCCTTATGCTTGTAGGCATTTGCCCCTGTCACTGGAGCAGATGTAGGGATCCTATATGATGTGTATTCTTCGAGCAGGCGGTAAATATCGCCTATCATTTCATATCTTACATTAAGTTCAAGTCCATAAAGGAAGTACAGAGCTATTACAAGTTGCGCCAGATCCGTTATTCCGGTCCTTTCTCCTACGCCCCCTATGGTTGTGTGAATCTGGTCAGCCCCTGCCTCATACCCGGCCAACGCATTTGGCAGCGCCAGTCCCAGGTCATTATGACAGTGAATGTCGATTGGTATAGGGACAACCCCCCTTATGTTTGATACAAGTCTGTACATGCCTGCAGGCCTCATCGCACTGACTGTGTCTGGCACACTTATCCTGTCTGCGCCAGCTTCATAAATTGCACTGGCAAATGACCTTGCAAATGCTGGGTCAGCCCTGCTGGCATCCTCTAGCGTGACCCTTACGCCAAGCCCGTGAGATTTTGCATATTCCACCACTTCAACTGTCCTCTGAAGAGCCTGTTCCCTTGAAACCCTCAGTTTGTACTTCAGATGAATGTCAGATATCGAATGATACATCGCAAAGAAGCTTGCTCCACAGTTCAACGCCACATCAACGTCATCCTTAAGCGCCCTACCGTGAGCTACTATCTGTGCACTCAATCCTGCTTTGATCAATTTCTTGCATGATTCAAAGTGGGATTCGGAGACAATTGGGCTGATTTCAATGGCGTCAACCCCAAAATAATCCAGCATCCAGCCTATCTGCAGGCGCTGTTTGGTAGTAAATGAAACGCCTGGTGATTGCTCACCCTCCCTCAACGTTGTATCCAATATTTTCACCTTTTTCTGGTAATTCCCTCCATTGTAAACAGACGAATAACCGACCCTATCGGGGTCGTTATTCAAACCATTTATTTCCATGCAGACATCAAAGACCAGTGAGTTTAAAAACGTTTTTCGTATTAATTGTTAAAGTTCTCTGAGAATTATCACGGTATTAGTATTTATTACCCCGTCAGTTTTCCTTATTTCGTCAATTACCTTGTTAACTTCTGCTATATTAGGACCAGACATCAGCACTGCTATATCGTACTGCCCCGTTATTTCATAGACCTTCTCAACGCCATTTATTTTGTTTATCCTACCTGCGACATCATACGTAGGTGTGTTTGGTACGGTAGACAAGAGGGTTAGTGCCATTGCACGTTCACGTTCCTTTATTTCCAGAGTGAACCTTTTGATTGTCCCATCTTCAACCATCTTTCTGACCCTCCTCCTTACTGCTGCCTCAGAAAGGTTCAACTTTTTGCCAAGGTCTATATACGATGCACGACCGTCATCCTTTAACAGTTCCAGTAGTTTTAAATCTATGTCGTCCATGTTAATAATTTAGAATGTATTATTTAAAAAAGTTTCTAAATTGACATTTTTTTCTCGATTTTCTGAATTGATCTGCTGAAAATTTCCACTGCATCCCCAATGTCTGAGCTGCTTATAATATATGGCGGCAGGAACCTTATCACCGTTAGACCGGAGTACAGAGGTATGAGACCGTCGCTCAGGGCTTGCAAAAGCACATCTCTGAACCTGACCTTTAAATCCACTGCTATCATCAAACCCATTCCGCGCACCTCTCTTATAAGTGGGCTGTTGATATTGCCAATTCCATGCATTATTTGCCTACCTTTGCCTTCTACTTCTCCCAGCAGGCCACCTACTGCCCTTATTGTAGCTGCTCCTGCTGCTGATGCCAATGGGTTACCACCCATTGTGCTGCTATGCTCACCTACCTTAAGTGCCTGCGCTACATTTTCGGTTGCAACAGTAACTCCCATGGGCACGCCGCCTCCTATGCCTTTGGCGGCTGTCATTATATCAGGTTTAATTTTCCAGTTCTGGTGAGCCCACCATTTACCAGTTCTTCCCATTCCCGATTGAACTTCATCGACAATTAACAACGAACCTGCTGCATGAGCCCTTTCCTCCAATTTGGGCAAAAAGTCATCTGGTGGCACAATTATTCCTGACTCACCCTGAATGGGCTCCACAATGACAGCAGCTGCTTCATTAAAATCTGCATCGTCCAGCGCTCGAGTGTCCCCATACTTGAGAAACTTTACCGGTTCAAGCAGAGGCTCAAACCCATTCCTGTACTTCTGGGAATAAGTTACTGAAAGTGCCCCAGCAGTTTTACCGTGATATGATCCCGTAAATGCAATGAACCCCTTTCGGCCAGTGTACTTTCTTGCAAGTTTTAGCGCTAGTTCATTTGCTTCAGCACCGCTATTTGACATAAATGCCCTTGACAAGTGGCTGGGCACAATTCGGAACAGCTCCTCAAGAAATTTTTCCCTGGACTCATTGTAGATTGAGCCGTGGCATATAAATATGCTTTCCAATTGCTCCTCAATGGCCTTCACTACGTCCGGGTAACTGTGCCCTAGAATTCCAATTCCAAAGCCGGCCATAAAGTCAATATATTCCTTTCCTGAAGTATCCCATACCCTTGCACCTCTACCTCTGACGAGTTTTATTCCATACCTCTGGTATGTGTTAAACAACCTTCTTTCCTCTATTTCGCTCATTGCCCTTCCACTATTGTCCTCAACCCATTAATAGCATTATTTACTGGCCTTTCAACCTTTCCATTTGCAATAATTCCTTCCCTTGCCCCACCCTCAATCGCTTCAATGCATGCAATAAGCTTTTTGTCCATTCCTGGGCCCACCTTTTTAAGCGCTTCCCTGGCCTCTTTTAAACTCATCCTTTCCTTTACTTTACCATTAATTATAACTCCATCAACGTTGGTAAATATTATCAGTCTTTGTGCATGCAGGGCTGAGGCTACGGCTGATGCGGCGCGGTCCCCATCTATATTTAGCATCTCCCCATCATAACTCAGTGCAACTGGGGATATCACTGGCGTTACGCCCAGGCCAACTATTTTGAGTAGGAGGCCTGAGTCCACCTCCTTTACCCTGCCAGTGTAACCGCCATCAATGGCCCTTTTCCTTCCCAGTTCATCAATAATTATCAGCTTTTTCTTCCTTTCAGCCTTTATAAGGCTGGCATCAATCCCCGAAAGTCCAATTGCCCTAAATCCCTGAGCATTGAGGAAAAGCACAAGCTCTGACGCTATTTTTCTCATTACCATATTGTATATGGCGACCGTTTCCATATCAGTGTATCTGCTCCTGATGCCTTCCGGTGATGTTACAAACACTACATCCTTCCCCAGCGCTTTGGAATACTTAGTTACCTCATTTCCACCCCCATGCACCAAAATGAAGTCGGCCATGCCAGACTCCTTCAAGTCTTTTATTACGTTTGAGTAGGTTGATTCAGAAATTAAACTCCCACCAACCTTGATCACGCTTATTTTGCTCATTTTCCTCACACCGGATGCAACGCTGCCATATTCAAGCCTTCCCTTTCATTAAATCCAAACATCACGTTCATTGATTGTACGGCACTGCCAGCAGCTCCCTTCATAAGGTTATCTATTGCTGTTAGCACTACAACTCTGTTAATGTACGGGTCTATTTCAAAGCCTATATCAACAAAGTTTGACCCTATTACCACCTTAGGGTCAGGGAACCTGTAAATCCCATTCTTGTCCATCATGAACCTAACAAACGGCTCCGATGTATAAAATTCCCTGTATGCCTTCCAAACATCAGGCAACTTGATGCCTGCATCTGTAATAAAATGGGATGTAGTAAGAATGCCCCTTACCTGGTTAACCGCATGCGCGCTCATTGCAACATCTATTTTTTTGCCTGATACGAGCCTCAGTTCCTGCTCAATTTCCGCCGTGTGGCGGTGTCCGGTTGGCTTGTAGGGCCTAATCACACCATATCTTTCTGAAAAGTGAGTTGAGGGCGAAGGTTTACCCCCTGCCCCTGACGAGCCAATTTTTGCGTCAACTATGATCGGGGCCGATGGTGTGTATTTTTTCACCATTGGCGCTAAACCTATTATAGATGCAGAGGCCATAC
This sequence comes from Nitrososphaeria archaeon, assembly GCA_029775955.1. Classification (GTDB taxonomy): domain Archaea; phylum Thermoproteota; class Nitrososphaeria; order Conexivisphaerales; family UBA164; genus KM4347-05. Next base: position 12,390 of record JARVJW010000108.1, read on the forward strand.
AGCCAGGAGCTGAAACGTACTTTGCCCCTCTCAGTTCTTCCCTGTGCAGTTCCGGCAGGCCATAAACAAATTTACCAAGAAGCTCCGGATTTGGGTGTTCATAACCATACCACCTTATGTAAGATTCTGGCGTCTTCAACCTGAAGTCTGCGCTCATATCAATTATCCTCACGCCAGTTTTCATTAATTTTGGAACAACCTTGACAGACGCTTTATGGGGTAATGCCAAAAATACTAGGTCGGCGTTTGAAGATGCTTTTAGTGGGTCATCGCCTGTAAACTTTGCATTTATGATACCTTTCATGTTAGGGTGCACCCTGTGCACATATTCCCCGGCATATTGCCTGGATGTAAGCGAAACTATTTCCGAGTGCTGATGCTGGGCTAAAATTCGCAGTATTTCCCCACCTACATAGCCCGATGCTCCTATAATGGAAATTTTTATGCTCATTTTCTGATAACCTCCTTGATGTATTCCATTATTTCTTTTGCGATATCTTTTTGGCTTGCATCTGTTGCTCCTTTGAATTCCAGGTTGCTGTTTATTTCGTGTATAACATATCCTTTGTCTGTTTCCATAGCATCCACTCCAACAACTTTTGCACCAACCACCTGCGCAGATTTAATCATCAGATCCTCAAGCTCACTGTCTGCCTTCAGAACTCCTGCCCTGCCCCCCCTCGCTATGTTTGTCCTCCAATCATCATCTGGCTGGTACCTATAAATTGTCGTGCAGACCCTGCCGTTTATTACAATGCCACGTATATCCCGTGGGGGTCTTTTTACATATTCTTGCAGGTAGTATATCTGTTGCTGCGGGTCCGTTAGCAATTCTCTGGTTTCCAATATGGACTCAGCTTGCTCACGGTCATTCACCCTAGCTATCATTCTCCCCCAACTCCCAACTATAGGTTTGAGCACAACTGGAAATCCCATCTCTTCCATCTCCTTAATTGCAGAATCCATAGAAAACGCTATGCTCGTCTTTGGCGTTGGTATACCGTTTTTCGCAAGTAAAAGCGTAGTTAGAAGCTTGTTTCCACTGAGCAGTGACGCGATGAATGAATTGATTACGGTGTGCCCCATCGATTCCAGGATTGATGAGTAATAAAGCCCCCTATAATGACTTATTGCTCTTTGCAAAACTACTTCAGCTATTCCATCTACAGGCCCCTGTTTAGTTATATTGAGTGGCTTGGCTTTTATATCCTCCAAGCTTATATCGATACCTAATTCCTTGCCCTTTTCATATAATACCTTCTCTTCCCATCTTAGCCTATCAAAAATAATTGTTGCTTCTGCCAATTGTATATTATTCTCCCCAGTCCTCTCCTACATCCTCAGCAAGCTTCAGCTCTACCTTGCCGCGGGTTATTGAAACAACTTCATATTCCAACCCGCAGTCCGGACAAGTCACTATCTCTCCTGGTAATGCATCATCTGGTACTTCAATGTCAGCTCCACATTCCTTGCATTTTGCCTTCATTTTATTACCACTCCTTGCTAAAGAGCAACTCATAAGCTTTTTCTATTTTCTTTTCTTCTGATAATATCCATGTGTTTAATTTATCAAGTTGCAAATTCATATTAGCAATCATCCTTGCGGATTGTTCGGGATTAGGGCCTCCAAACGTTACCCTGTTCAAAATCGATTTTTGAGGGTCAAGGGAGTTCTCAATTGCTTGCTGGCTTATGCTGACCTTTCCGGAAAGCAGGCTGGATATGTTCTGAGCCAATGGCAGCCTGTTATTTTCCGTCATCCTTATTGCTTCCCCAACTAGGTGATGTGCCTCTCTGAATGGTATGCTGTAGTTCATGGAAATGTATTCTGCCACATCACTTGCAGTTATCAGTAGGCCTCTGGCGATCCCTATGATAAACTCTTCATTGAAGCTTATTCCCTTGATCATCAGGTTCATTGCATTAACCATAGAAACAATTTCATCAAATGCACTCCACAGTTTTGGAGTTATTTCCTGCAAATCCAAGTTGTAAGAAGTGTTAAGCATTCTGCTTATCTCAATTGAATTAAAAAGCATTGAAACTAAGTTTGCTGACTTGGCCCTCAGTATTTCAGCAACCACCGCGTTTCTCTTCTGAGGCATTAAACTGCTGGTCGATACAAACCGATCGTCAAGGCCAATGTAGCCCAGAGACAAGTAAACTATTATATCAGAGCTCATCCTTGAGAGGTCAAAGGCTATCATTGAAATCGCATACATTATGTCAATTACAAAATCCCTTGATGAAACAGCGTCGATAGTGTTGTCCACAGTGCCGTCAAATGCCAATATATGAGATGTATATAGCCGGTCCAGCGGCACAGTGCTGCCCGCAAGGGCAGCTGCCCCCATCGGTGAAATATTGGTTGTGAGGTATGCCAGCTTTAACCTTTCTACAGTCCTCAACATTGATTCCGCATAATTTAGGACCCAGTGGGATGCTGTTATTGGCTGAGCCGGTTGCAGGTGCGTCATTCCTATAAATAGCGTGTCTGTGTGGCTTTTGGAAACCTCAATCATTGAGCCCAGAAGGCTTGCTATGCTTTTGGCCAAGTTAAGAAGCTCTTCCCTTGCTTCCAGCCTTATTGACGCTGCCACCTGGTCGTTTCTGCTTTTGCCCAATCCAATAATTCCTGCCTTCTCTCCAACTTTTGACCTCAAGTCCTCTTCCAGGCACATGTGCGCATCTTCATGCCTATAATCCAGTCGATAGCCATCAAGTTCCTTGCCAAGCGCATCTAAAAGTTCTGAAGCGATTTCCCGGTCGAGCAGGCCTGACCTTTCAAGCGCCCTGACGTGCGCAGCATTTACATACACTATTTTTTTCATTATTCTGCTGTCAGCATCAACAGAAGATGTGATTTTAAGTGCACTATCGTCCATTGGATTGAGCCTTCTTCCACGAAGTATATCAGCCATCTACCAGCCGTTTACCTCCCTGTAAACAAGCGTTTGCAAACCCCATAAGTTTATGAAACCTACAGCCTGCTTCTGGTCAAAGGTTGACAATGAACTATAGGTTGATAACTGCTTTCTGTACAATGAATTGGGTGATTTCCTACCAACAATGTACAGCTGGCCCTTGAAAAGCTTCAGCCTAACGATGCCCGTAACAGCCGCTTGTGTTGATTCAATAAATGATTCAAGTGAATTTCTTAGTGGATCTGCCCAAAGCCCTTCATAAATAAGTGTTGACCACTGTTGGTCCACGTTATCCTTGAACCATAGAATTGATTTGGTCAACGTCATTTTTTCCAGGTCTTCATGAGCCGCAAGTAAAACGCTTGCCGCTGGACATTCGTAAACCTCCCTAGATTTGATTCCAACAACCCTGTCCTCCAGATGATCTACCCTTCCTACGCCGTGTCTTCCAGCTATTAAATTCAGGGCTTTGATAAGGTTTACCAAATCCTCACGCCTACCATTTAATGCGACTGGAACACCATTTTCAAATTCTATTTCAACGTACTCTGGCGAGTCAGGTGCACTTTTCTGAGATGACGTCCAGGCAAATGCTTCCTCAGGCGGCTCAGTCCACGGATCCTCAAGCCTGCCGCTTTCGATTGACCTTCCCCACAGGTTTTCATCTATACTAAATTCGCTTTTAGAGACCTTAATAGGTATCCCCTTTTTTTTAACGTATTCAAGTTCCTCTTCTCTATTCATGTTCCATTCCCTTACCGGCGTATATACGTTTGCCTGAGGATATAGTGCCTTGATTGTTATTTCAAACCTCACCTGGTCGTTACCCTTTCCTGTGCTTCCATGAGCTATTGCACTCGCCTGTTCCTTCTTTGCGACCTCCACTGCTTTCATTGCTATTAAAGGCCTAGCCAACGCAGTAGCCAGAGGGTATTTCTTTTCATAAAGCCCATTTGCCTTTATTGATTTAAGTATAAAGTTCTTAGCGAACTCTTCCTTTGCATCTATAATATAGTGCTTCAGGCTGCCGGCTGAGTATGCCCTTTCCTCGATCTCCTTGAAATCTTCTTGCTGACCCACGTTGACTGTTACAGTTATTACATCATCCCCGTATTTTTCCTTGATCCATCCTATTGATGCCGTTGTATCAAGCCCTCCTGAATATGCCAATACTGTTTTCCCCATATCACTAACTGCTCAGGAGCAATGTTTATATATTTTTTGGACATAACTGACCATTATCTGAACTAATATGACCCAAATTGGTCAATCTATTAATAAAGCGGTACATAAAATAGTCGCCTCAAATTTATCATATGATCAAGCGGTAACCATGGGTTATGCTAACCTTAGCGCTCTGGCCAGGTTAATACAACGTCAACTTGCGACTCATGGGCAGGCTGCTTCAAAGGAAGCCATAGTTTCATCACTGAAAAGATATCATAAGGAAAAAGCCTATGAAAGGGAAGAATCATACAAAGTGCTTGCAGAAAGCACCATATCCCTGAGCACGGACGTTACCAAACTTGTTGTAAGCAGGAAAAAAATACAAGGATTACTTGAAAAATTGATCTCACCAGGCCAAGGGGTAATTTACCTGTTAAGGATGCAAGACACAGCCACATTGGTACTTGAAAGACCAGCATTTGAAATTGCATTGAAGGCAATACATTCAATTAAGCGTGACGTAATTGAAGTCAAGAAAGGGTTAACGTTGATTACAATACACAGTCCAGTGGAGATAATAGACACAGCCGGTTGCGTAGAACTTATTTACAGGTTTATAAGTGCCAGTGGAGTTAACATTGAGGATACAGTTAGTTCTTACACTGATACACTGATTGTGGTAAAAAATGAAGATGCAGGAGCGGCGTTTAATTCATTAAGTTCCCTTATGATGTATTCAGAAAATTTTTAAAAAAAGCGAAAAATTTTATTCAGGCATGTTTGGCATGCCACCTTCTCCACCCATGCCACCTTCTCCACCCATGCCACCTTCTCCACCCATGCCACCCTTTCCTCCTCCTGCTGGCATCTTGCTGGCCTTAGAAGAGACAACTTCATCGATTCTGAGCAGCATAGTAGCTGCCTCTGTTGCTGACCTCACAACCTGTTCCTTGACGCTTACCGGTTCAAACACATTTTTCTTGCTCATATCATCCACTTTGTTATTGTACACGTCAACGCCATGCCATATGTTTCCCTTTGAGTGAGCGGCTCTGAGTTCTACTTGAACATCCAATGGATCCATCCCAGCATTTTCTGCAAGCGTAAGTGGTATTGACGCTTCAAGTGCATCAGCAAATGCAGCAACAGCTAACTGTTCCCTTCCGCTCCTTTTCTTAGCCTCTTCCTTTACATATAAAGCCATTTCCATTTCAGAGGCTCCACCGCCTGCAACTATAACAGGTTTTTCAAGCACATCCTTGATGACCATTATGGCATCATGCAGTGATCTTTCTGCCTCATCTACTACCCTTTGACTTCCGCCCCTGATAAGTATTGAAACTGCTTTGGGGTTTTTGCATTCTTCCACAAATACCCACTTGTCATCCTCCACTTTTTTCTCTTCTACTTTACCGGCAAATCCAAGGTCATTTGCAGTTAGGTCGTCAATATTTGTAACAATTCTCCCCCCTGTTGCCTTAGAAAGCCTAGACATATCACTTTCTTTTACTCTCCTGACCGCCATTATCCCTGATTTTGCTAAGTAGTGTTGTGCTAAATCATCAATCCCCTTCTGGCAGAAGACTATATTAGCTCCTGCTGATTTTATTTTTTCCACCATCTGTTTAAGCATTGAAGCCTCTTGGTCCAGAAAAGACTTCATTTTACTAGGGTCGCTTATTCTGATTTCTGCACTGTACTCTGTCTTTTCTATTTCAAGAGGGGCATTTAGAAGAGCAATTTTTGCGTTGTTTATTACCTTTGGCATGCCACTGTGCACAACCTCTTTATCCACTATAATGCCATTTACAAGTAATGTATCTGATATTGATTCGCCCTGCTTTTTGAGAACTGATACTGCGTCTATATCCACCTTGTAGTTCCCGTCATCCTTCTTCTCTGCAACCTGAAAAACGGCATCGATAACTACCTTTGCAAGGTAATCAGATTCCTCAAAGATAATCTTGGAACGCATACTAGTCCTCGCAAGCTTTGCCAGCCATTCCTTATCTTCAGGGGAAATTTTAATTGCTATTGCCTGTAACTTTTCCAGAGCCTTGTTGGAAGCCCACTGATAACCATCAACTATTATTGAGGGATGAATGTTTTTATCTAACAGTTTCTTGGCACCCTCAAGCAATCTTCCGGCAAGGACTACTGCGCTTGTAGTCCCGTCACCAACCTCTGAATCAGTTGCCTTGGCAATCTCAACAAGAATCTTTGCTGCAGGATGCTGAACGTCCAACTGCTTTAACATAGTTGCCCCGTCATTAGTTATAGTAACATCTCCCAGCGTATCAACGACCATTTTATCCATTCCCATTGGACCCAATGATGTTTTTATGAGTTCCGTTATCACCAGAGCCGCATCTATATTATTTCTTACTGCATCATACCCTTTTGTTTCAGTCGACCCTTCCTTTAATATTAAAACTGGTCCGTACGGAGTTTGTTGTATTGACATATCAAATCACCTAACAGAACTATCCCATCAGCTTTATTTAAAAGCTTTTCTATGATGTTGCTTTGTTGCATATATCAAAAAATAGTTAATTTGTTAATAGTTCTAAATTTAAATTAAAGAAATTATTTATTTTAAATGGGTAATTTATCCTAATTTTTAAATAATTAGCCCAACTTTTAATTAATGCAACAAAGCATATGATGTTGCTTTGTTGCATTAATTAAACCAAATAATCATATTAATTAATTCTGGCTTTCTTATTATCCAAGCTGAGTAGCTTAAGAGGATAAATGAAGGAATGATAAGAAAACCCTAACACTAATCGTCGATGCTTTCATGCAATAAGTACTTCCGTACGAGTTAAGATGTTAGGAGAAATGCAAGGAGCCAAGATACTTAGTCTAAGGAATGGATAAGGAGTTCAAGATTGTTGCAGTAAATCTAGGGTTTTGCATGCAAGTAGGTGCGTTCCTTTGCTAATTCCACATGCCATCAACCTTTTCTAATTCATATATGACCCTGGTAGCTACATTGGTCGCCTCCAAGCTGTTAGGGTTTATTGAAACCATTTCATTAAATGCCTTAATTGTCTTATCTGAAAACTCTCCTTTAGGAAATCCACCTATTACAAACGTATTGCCAGTTGAGGCGATCCTGCTTGCAAGCGCTTCTATTTTAACAGGTTTACCAGATGAACTTAGGCCTATCACAGGCTTACCTATGTTCCTGAAGAGCTCACTAAGGCACATTTTGCTGATTTCAAGAAGAACGTTGTCTCCTGCCTCAATACGCCGCTTCCTAAAAAGGTCAATCATAAGTCCCTCAAATCTAAAATATGACCTAGGAGGCCTGACCATTCTGCCAATTTTTATCACATTATCATCATAAGTGTGAATAAACAAATTTAGAAATCCTTTTTTATAAAGCAGTGAGTCTGTTACATCCAATAGTATGTGGTATGCAATATCTGGTCTGCCTCTCTTTTCACCATCCATCATACGCTTTAACATCCAGTGATGCAGCGATCTATCAAGTAGACATTCCCGCTTATCGCGACCAATCGAAGCGCAAGACCTTGCCGTTCTTGCGTCATTAATAAATTCCTCTGGTATTTTCTCTAGTCCGGTTTCAGCAAGCACCATACTTATTTTCAATTTTTACCTTATAATACGTTCGGCCAGCTTTACACCTTCGACCATGCTTTTTAATTTCTCAAATGCTATCTTTCTTTGCCTTGTCCTTAATCCACAGTCTGGATTTACGTATATTTTTGAATAGTCCCCAAGCACCTTTACCGCATACAGTATTCTATCCCTTACAAGTTCTGGAGGCTCAATGAAATCAGTGTGCACATCAAGTACCCCTAACCCTATTTCCTTGCCACTTTCCTTAAATGTCTTTAGCGCGCGGTATCCAGGCCTAGAATCATCGTCTACTCCCAGCTCATTTTTGTCACTGTTGGCAAACTCGAGGGCAAAATGGCTTGCATTTAGCTCAGCCACATGAGGCATTAAGCTCGAGTAATAGTCCCCGCTGTAACAGATGTGCGTGCTTATTTTTGCATTGACCCCCTTTACCTGCTCATTAAAAACGTCTGTAAACATATCCATTTCACTTGGATGTGTTGTAGCTGCTGGTTCATCCACTTGTAACACTGAAGCGCCTTTATCAGCAAGCTCAGCTAGGACCCTTCTGACTATCCCAGCAAGTTCCATAGCAAGCTCAATCCTTTCCACATAGTATTCATTATAAGACCAGTCCATTATAGTGTAGGCCCCTGTCACAGGCACCTTCGGAACTCTTTCTGCAATTGATTTTACGTAAAGAAATTCGTCTAAATGATAATTTGTTTTATATTTAACTTCCCCCACTACGCGCGCCTTTTTATAGTACTTGTTATCCCACGATCTGACCCTGCCTGCAAACTCAAATCCATCCATATTTCTTACCGGATGTTCATACATTTCAGCTCTCCTTACCTCTCCATCATATACGTAATCCAATCCTATATTTTCAAGTATTTTTACGTTAAGGAATGCCGCATCATCCAGAGCCTCTTTTTTTTGTTCTTCTGAATATTTCCCCTTTAAATAATCCAGAAGCCAAGAAGGCTTCTTCAAGCTTCCTATCTCCTGTGTTTTAAATAACTTCATCATTTAACACCCTAACTGCTTCTCCTATTAATTTGACTTTGTTCATAGAAAAATTCTGGGGCAGAAATTCCAGATCAACGTTGTTTGTTATATATATATTATCTGCCTTTCTCCTTAATCCCTTTAAAAGTCCTCTCAATTCATCAATCTTCTCTAGCCTTGTGTTGAGGCCATCAACCACCCCAAGCGAGATATCCTTCGACCCATAAAGCTGCATGTCATTTTGGTTCACAAATTTAGGGTCAATTCCAACGCCATCAATGCTTGACCCTGCCAAAATGCTTGCATTAATATTTGGATTCCCAAAGTATATATGCAAAACAACCTTTCCTGAAAATGAATCCTTAATTTCATGAAGTGAATCCTTTATGCTTTCTTCAAGCCTAGACGCATTACACTTTGCATACATTGGGCCCTTTAAAACTAGCAGCTTGTACCCATAATTTTTTAAGTCGTTAGAAATTCTTGCGAGCAATTTGCCCAAATCCTTGATCAGGACCGAATCATCGTTGTACCAGGCATTTTTAGACATACAAAAAAAGGTGAATGGGTCTGGCAGAGCAATTAATGTTGGGTTGCCGCGCAATGATAGATAATGCTCTACTTTTCCCGTGTATTCAATCTTTTTCTCTATGACCGGTTGTTTATAGAATGTGTTTGTCTCGAAATACCTTGTAAGGCCGTTAACGCTAAACCCCTTCTGAGTCAAAACTACAGGTCTGAACAAGTCATCCCACACCAGCTGGGGGTCATCAATGTAGCTTATGCCAAACTTTTTTTGCATCTGCATTAAAAGCTCGGATTCTTTGCCTGCTTCCTCTGGAAACCCGTCCCCAGAACGTGATGTATCTATCAGATGCTCTGACCTGGGAAATATGCCAAAAACATACCCACCTACATTCATGACGTCTGGAAGGCAACAAATGCTCTATAAGCTTTGTGCATAGGGCTGTGTGAGTAACTTTTTTGCCATCATTTATAATGCGTTATCAACAATGAGAAGAAAAACCCACACCATTTATGGATGAAAGCGAACATATTAACAAGCTACAATACAATGTTCAGGACCATTAAGCTTCCCTATGACAAATTCCTCTTAGAGACAGGAAAACA
>JARVJW010000158.1 GCA_029775955.1 Nitrososphaeria archaeon
CCCATACCTATGGCTTCTCATTCCATAGAGCCTTCCAGCAAAGTGTGAAACTGTCGTAATTAAGTCTTCAACAAGTTCTCCTTGAGTCTTTTCATCATGGTTTTTCTGTTCCGAAAGTTGTGAACACTTTCTTTAAAGTTTCAATGCCAAACCTTGTGAGCCTGTCTTCATAAGCGATTATCACTTTATATATTCTTCTATATTTACCAATATTTAAACTTATCTACATTGAAACTGTAGCCTATGGCAGTCCGTTAGGTCAGGGTAATTCACTGATAAAGCTTTTAACAGGTTAAAGGGATACCAGAAAATTATGAGTAGTGGGCGGCAGTTGCTTTCAGTTACAACTTCAGCTGCAGCACTTAGCGGCATGGCCGGAAGCGCGCTCATACTTGCACTGCCATCAATAATGGTAGAGTTCCATGTTAATTTAATATATACATTGTGGATAATCCTTTCCTATCTAATAGCCCTTGTTTCAGTATTGACTATAATAGGTGCAATAACTGATAGAATTGGAAGGTCAAATACGTTTATTATTGGAGTTATAATATTTATAATTTTTTCTTTAATTTTAGGTTTCTCACCATCGCCATTATTTATCATAGTTTTCAGGATATTTCAAGCAATTGGCGCAGGATTTATAATGACAAATTCAAGTGCCATGGTTACTGAGGTTTTTTCAAAGAAAGGAAATTTGGGATTTGCATTGAGCGTAAATCAAATAGCAGTGTCAGCAGGGTTTGCTATTGGTCCAATAATAGGTGGAATACTTACTGAAATTTCATGGCGGTGGGTATTTTGGTACAATGTGCCAATAGGTATTGTTATATTGTTGTGGAGCAGAGGAAAACTTAAAGGAACATTTGAAAGCAAAAATCCTTCCAGGATAGACTGGGTTGGGGCACTGGCGTTTTCAGCTCTAATTACTTATGTAAGTTTAATTTTAACTATATTTCCACTTTTTAACGTAAGCTCATATATATACTATATTTCAACAGTAATAATAATTGTTCTGATAGTCTTTTTAATTTTTACAGAACGGCGTGTAGCAAACGCAATATTTGACCCACAGCTTTTTTCAAACAGGTCATTCAGTATATCAATGCTGGTTAACCTGCTAAATGGAACAGCTACCGGTTCTTTGATTTTTCTTTTGACCTTAATATTTCAGGGGCCGTATGGGATGTCACCACTTAAGGCAGCGTTTTTTATGGTGCCATTTGCTGCGTCTTGGTCGCTTATTTCTCCTCTGAGCGGCAAGCTTGCAGACAGAGGAAACGCCCCAATGGTAGCAGCTATAGGCCTGCTTTTTGTTGCCGCAGGAATGTGGATGTTATCTACCGTATCTCTATCCACACCATCCGTTATATTGAGCGTTTATATGACAATCGTGGGAATTGGCGCTGGCATGTTTAACTCCCCCAATAATAAATTTATAATGAGCATACCCCCGCCACATAAAAGGGGTTTAACATCTGGAACAATGTCACTTTTCCGTAACTTTGGCTCAATATTGAGTTTTTCAGTGCTTATACCTGTTATTTTAATATTTGTGCCACTTTCTTCACTGTTAAGCATATTTATTTTTGGAGGGGGAGCCCCAGCGGATTTGCTGTCAAAGTTTATGATTGGCATAAGATTTGCTGCTATAATTGCTGCTGTAACTGCTACAGTAGCTATTCCTTTGTCAATATCTAGAGGTAAATCAAATAAATAGTTAACAATAATGTATGACAGGCTGCATGGTCAAAGGTTAACATAAAAACAACAAATCATGGATATGGACAATAAATATTAAGAATATAAGCAGAACTGAAATAACTTAAAGGAAGAATTAATATATAAGCGCATAATAGGCGAATGTAATGCCTAAAGTAGCAAAAGTCAAGGACAAATGGAAGGCAAAGGAGTGGGTAGATGTATTTGCCCCTGAAAGCTTGGGCAATATCAACGTGGCCAGGATACCTGTTAATGAAGATGGATCTTCAGTTGGCAGAGTAGTGCCGGTTTCTCTTTATAATATTTTTAATGAAAACCCAGAATATAACAACATAAAGTTAATGTTGCAAATCGTAAAGGTTGATAGTCAGAGAGCCAACACAATCATAAAAAGCATTGAATATGCCAGGGAAGTTTACAGGAGCATGATTAGGAGAGGCTCATCGCTTGTTGAGTGGATTGGCACATATAATACAAATGATAGTTATAAGGTAAGGTTGCACATAGCAGTGTTTACTACGGAAAGAATAAACTGGTCAAAAATGAGGGCGGTTAGGCTTGTGATGGAAAAATCATTGTCAGAAATGGTCACAAATATGACATACGATCAGCTCATCAACTCATTATTGACAAACAAACTGCTAGACGAAGTTTCAGAAAAAGTGAAAAAATTACACCCAGTAAAAAATACACTGCTGGTAAAAATGAAACTACTGACACCTGTTATAAAGAGAATGGCAGAGGCAACTGCCCAATAAGTGAACTACCCCGCCCTTGCGGACGAGGCCACGCCCGCTTGTTTGGAGCTTCAACGGCAATGCTTGCTTTCACATGCGCTTTATGTATTCGAGCACGCTAGAGGCATAATCCTCTGCGAGCGTCTCGCCTAGGTTCCCTAGGCAAAGCCCTTCTTGCTTATTTGCAGCACCTACATCCCTATCAAATACTGAATGGCATGAAGGGCATACT
>JARVJW010000207.1 GCA_029775955.1 Nitrososphaeria archaeon
GTCAATTGCATGTAGACAGGGATACATGCAAGGGGAGCACTGATACCCCCAAAGAGGCAACTCCAAGAATGATGGAGACCTTAGAACCTCCAACCCTTTAGGGTGGAGAGTATGTCAGCTGCACTATCTTCTTTGACACTTTATAGTTCAGGTTTTTTTCAATATTTATCAACAGTGAGCTGGAAAACCCATTTAGGGGTGAAAACGAACATATTTGACAAACTACAATACAATGTTCAGGATCATTAAGCTTCCCTATGACTAATCTCTCCTACAAATAGGAATGCAATTTAGGGAAGCTTGACAGATGGTTCTTTGAAAAGAAGACACATAACAAGCTGGCACATACAAACAGGTAACGATCCTACACTCCCATCTGCTCTGGTGCAGATGAATATACAGAATCTAAAGCAGATTGAGCAAGCCAATCCGCAGGTCTTCATATACAATAGAACGTTCTACCCTGACTTACAGCCTATTTAACAACTGTAAACCTTTCCAGTTGCCAACTCACCGTTGATTGAGAAATATGAGGGCCAATGCGCTAATGCACAGCTAACCATAAGGAAAGGAAAATGTTCTTAGTGATTCAAATAGCAGAAAAAAGATGTAAAAGTTGTGGGGATAGGGGCATAAAGCTGTTCTGTCAAAGTCCTTCAATTCAAAGCGGGGGGTAAATGTATCAATGCAACAAAAAGAGATTACTGCACGTGGGCACTCGTCATGCTCACAGCAAAGAGAGAGGATTAATGTTTTATAATAAGAGTGAACCTGCCTTTTGACGTCTTGATCCAAAGATGAAAAACAGAGGAAGGAGATTCAAGCTCGGTCTACTCAAGCAATTCATTAAATACAAGGCCTGGGCAAATCTATGTTGTTTGTTGACCCTAAATCGCAGAAATGCTCAAAATGCGGTTATACAAATAAGAAAAACAGAAAGGGTCTTTTCATTGCCTGAACTGTGGCTTTCAGTTAAATGCCTCAGGGAACATTGAAGGTAAATCTGAGTGCTGCTGTCAAGCCAATCGTTAGCTCGGGCCTACGGGAAAGCCAGCAACTCCTTTAGGGGTCAGTAGTTGACGTAAAGAATACACCGTTTGAAGTTACAATATATTCCTTTTTAAAATTGGCTCCCTCAATAAATAACTTATTTCCCTTTCTTTTTAAAATCAGCCGCAAATGCACATAGGGATCCGTATATATGTGACCGGCAGGAAGCCCGGTTATTTCGACTAGTGGGTCAGATGCGATTACTTTGTGACCACTAACTGCATATATTGAAAGCATCCTACTAACTAGGCCTAGCTTATGGCTGCTGGAAGTTTCAAAAAATGGATAAGCTAGACCATCCCATATTATCAAGTCATATTTGTTTAATGAAAATATTCTATTAATTCTATCAACCAATCCTGTAGAATCTGTTGCAGAAAGGAAATCCAAACCTTTTAGTATGGAAAGGTCATCACTGTTGATCATCTGTAGAATTCTTTCAGGCCTGAAGCGTCCAGTACTATCAACATACAGTGAAAGTATGTCGGACATTATTGCTTCCTTCGCAATTCCCATTAAAAGCTGTTCATATCCAATATCACTCTCCCCACATATTTCAATAAAACACCCTTTCTGACAAAACCCTTTAAATATAAAGTTTAATATTGAATTCATCTATCGGCGGTTGCCCTTTTAAAAGATATGGTTCCATTTTCAAAGATTACCTCGTATATATCATTAACTTCAAATGGCATTCCCAATTGTAAGTATTCATTTTCCTTTAAAAAGAGCACCATTTTAGGTGTCCACATATCCTTTATAAGCTGCACCGGTAACATTGATTGTAGCTGATACATCATTGTTCTGGTCATGTCATCTCCCGGAACTGGCGGAGATGAATATTCAGTAAATTCTATTTGCCTTCCCGCATTTCCAGTTACTGGGTCTGTGATACCAGTTATTCGACTTACCTTTACAAGCACCATGCGCATTTAGAGTTTTTGCGATTTAATAAACATGCGCATTTTAAGCTTTATAAAATTGAAACTGAGCGTATATAGCACAAATATAGGCTTGCCTATAAGTAAGATGAAAGCTTTTCCTTAAGGATCTGAGGGTCTTCGGGAATGCCAAAAAAGCGGTAAAAATATGGGGTTGTTTCGTATGATTTTTTCTTCCCATCCATTTTATGTGAGACAAATCCGAGTTTTTCAAGTAGTTTAAGATGGGAGTATACTAAACTACCCCTTCTTTGAGCCAAGTCCGTAGACAATACAGGTTGATAAAACGCTATAATTGTCAAAGTTCGCATGATTGACCTAGATAGGAATGGCTTAAGAGAAGCCTTCCTTGCTATATCGACAATTTCTGGCTTTAATCTTATTGTGTACATGCCATTTATAATGTCTAACTCCAATGCATATGACCTTTCCTTCAGGTTTCTTTCAACCACCTCAATTGCTTCTTCTGCTTTTTTTTTACTAATGCCCGTCAATTTGGATATTTCCTCTAATGTAAGGGGCCTCCCTGCAGTGAAAAGAACGGCTTCCACCTTCGCCTCATCGGAAATTGCCATTTTAATATATATTCTTAACATCAACCTTAAAAGTTTACGCATTTTAATCAACTTGTAAGGACAGATTTAGAAATAATGTAGCTTGTAGCCCAACTTGACACTTATGTCAACTATTTCTGTC
>JARVJW010000031.1 GCA_029775955.1 Nitrososphaeria archaeon
CCACAGGACTGGAAGCAGAGGGATACCAGAGGTTCTGGGCATACTACATGAACCAGAGGGCAAAGCAGTTGGTGAAAGCGATGAACTGATCAGAAATCCTAGAAGAGATCTGAGAATATAAGCACTCTCAGGGATATTTGTTCAACAAAGCAAAATTATACAAAATATTTTATTATTAAATAGTAATTTTCTTACAAACGCATCAAAAGTGCAAACAATTATTAATAAACGCTACCATAAATACAGGCACACATTGTTATCGGCATCATCATTAATGTGCATCTCAATAAAAATTTTTTACAAGGGCTATAGCCGAGCTTGCGATGTGGATAAATTGTAAATCATTTTGAGAAAACAGATATTACCGTTTGCACACAGGAATTTACTCCTGATAAGCTATCGGAAAATGAAAAACAGGTAACTCAAACGCATTATGCACATCAAAGAGGTGTTGTATATAAGGCAGGAACCTACACTTTAGCAAGCAGAGGATGTCAGAAGGCTTCCGCAAATCTTAATTCCATGCGTATGGAAGGGTATAAAGGATGGGTAAAAGGAAAGTGCTCAGCGAATCTGAGCTTAAAGATCTGGTTCTACCAGAAAAGGGGGAATTACTTGGGATAGTCGAGAGGCTGTTGGGCAGCGACCACGCCATGATAAGGTGCACAGATGATAAAGTGAGGCTAGGCAGGATAAGGGGAAAATTAAAGAGGAGGATATGGATAAGGGACGGCGACGTTGTGCTTGTTGCACCCTGGGAATTTGACGATAGCAAAGGTGATATTGTCTGGAGATACACAGTAGCTCAGGTTGACTGGTTAAAGCAGAACAACTATCTGGCCACTGGTTTTGCATGATTAACCACAGGAAACTAATTGCATTAGTTGACATGGATTATTTTTTTGCCCAGTGCGAAGAGCTTAAAAGGCCTGAGTTAAAGGGCAGGCCTGTTGCTGTATGCATGTTTACGGCTCCTGAAAGAGGTGCAATATCATCTGCTAACTATGTAGCAAGAGAATTGGGGGTAAAGGTGGGAATGCCGGTCAGCATAGCCAAACAGCAGGTTAATGAACTGGTTACGTTACCCGTTGATATGTCATATTATTCTTCATTAAGCTTCAAGATCATGGGTGCACTTATTGCAAAGTACAAGAAGGTTGAGGTGGCAAGCATAGATGAAGCTTATGTTGAAATTAATGCATCGAACAATAAAGACGCTGTAGGAATTGGGTCAGCAATAAAAGACTTGGTGCTCAAAGAATCTGGTATTATATGCACTGTAGGCATAGGGCAAAACAAGCTTATAGCAAAGATGGCGTGCGATTCCATAAAACCAAATGGGTTAAGGGTAGTTATGCCTGAAGAATCTGCAGAATTTATAGAAAAATCCAGTTTAAATGCAATTCCATACATAGGAAACAAAACTATAGAGAGGCTTGGAATCTTGGGCTGTTACACTGTAAATGACGCCAAGAAGTTAACCGTGGAACAACTTGAAAAAGAATTTGGAAATAAAAAGGGCATTTTTATTTACAACGCGTTAAGAGGCATTGATGATCGGGCAATACAGACAAATCGTGTAAGAAAGGAATATGAGAGATTTGCTACGCTTGGCAACAACGACCCATTTAACCTGATTGATGAACTCTCCGCATCACTGTTTTTAAGGTTAAGTGGGATGAAATTCCAAGAAATAGGCATTATAGTAATTTATGAAGATATGAGCGTCAGGACAAAGGCTATTACACTTAAGTTCTTAGCTAGCAGCGTTGATGTATTAAAGGCAGAAGGCAAACAGCTTTTTAGGGAAATTCAAGCAGTTGATGGCAGGAAAGTCCGCCGAATTGGATTAAGGGTTTCAAAGCTAAAACAGACTAACTATCTATCATTGTCAGATTACACTAATTGATACCTATCAGGATAAGGTTAACGGAAGTCATAACCTGATTGATTCGTTATTTCTTGCTTGAAAGCTCCTGCAAATATGAATCATAAACCTGTTTTACTTTGTCTGCCGAAGGCCCGCTACCCTCTACTACACCCGTTTTGGTAACCTTAATTTTATCCATGATTATTATTGCCTCAATGTCCTCTCTTAGCTTGACCAGCCCTGGAAATACCTTGTTCAGCCTATCTGCAAGGGTTTTCAGGTCAAATGGCTCTTCCAACAGAACTATTTTCCTTATTTCTTTTGAACTATAAACTACCTTCTTGATCCCTCCTTCTATTTTTGTTTCTAAAATAACATTAAGGTTTGAATCAGCTGCAAGAAATGTTCCTGATTCTTCTCCCGATTCGGCCACGACTTTAACTTTTTTACCTATCATTGAAAACAATTCTTCATTAAATTTTTTTTCATATATAGATGACAATTTAATTTATTCATAAAATGGATGGTATTTAAGCATTTAATTTATTTAGCATCATTTTCTGCTTTGTTGCATTAATTGTACCAGATGATCAAACTTGTTTGATATTACTATTTTAATTATTAACGCCACAAATTTACATTGACTCACCTTGGCAGATAGGGATTGGAAAGAATATAATGAAAAGCTTGTCAACGAGCCCTTTGATATATTTGTTAATGCTGACCTCCTGATTAACCAAGCTGAGCAGCTGAAGAGGATGAATGAAGGAAAGAGGGGAAAGCCCTATGCCTACTCTGATGCACTGATGCT
>JARVJW010000012.1 GCA_029775955.1 Nitrososphaeria archaeon
TACAGCAAGGGCAAAGCTTCAGAGCTCTTGCTGACTGACAATTTTGTATGTGTTAACCATATCGGAAAGGAGCCTAGCTTCGTGGCGCAGGACTTCACGATAGATTCCACGTTTGCTGAGTAACGGCATGCTACGCTGAAAGGAACTGACACAGCGCACATACAGAACGACTCAGGGAGGAAGAGCCTACTGAAGCACAATAAAGAGAAGTACAGGAAACTGCGCCAGGCCAGAGGTAGGCAGAAGAACCGCGTCAATGATGCCTTGCTACTGTGAAGGAAAACCCAGGCGCATCGTTTGTCTTTGAAGACCTATGGGAATAAATGGAAACAACAGGAAGTTCAGGACAAAGTTGAACAAATGAAAGGCTTTACCAGAAGATGATTGAATACAAGTCCTCATTCAAGACCGTTTACGTGAACCCAAGAGTAACTTCGGAGTGTCCTGTCTGTGGTGATAAGCTGACTGGTTGGGGGATATCGAAATGCGAAACCTGTGGCGTGGACTACGACAGGCTGGCCTCACTTGCCATAACCCTGCGTGGCCTGCGGCTACCCGTGAATGCAGATTGCTTTCTTTGAAGGATGAATACCTGTACACCGGCCATGAGCCTAAAGTGGCCGGAGCGGGCTTGAAGGTCAACGCTCCGAATGATGGTTATAAGAAATTATAACATTTCAGAAACGGTTAACATTCAGTTTTTCTTTTACAACATTCGTAACGGTTAAATGCATGTAGTAACGAATTACAACCATGGATGAATTAAAGGTAGACGAAGCTGTCAAAAAGTACTTTAAAGTAATAGATTTTTACAAGCTCGAAGATGGGTTTGAGTACACAGTTGATGCAGAACAAGTTAGCCAAGCGTTTATTTCGCTATACTATGATATCCAGGGAGCTAGGGCTTTGCCAAGGATCAAGCAATCCGGCAGATACTACTCGCTGACTGTATTTCCTGCACAGAAGGAAAGGGTTTCAATGTTGAAGCCTGCACTACTTGGCGCATCCATTGCAGCCCTGTTGATATATAGTTATTTTCTGGCCGGCAATTCAGGGGCATCGTTGTTTTTTTCGCTACCTGTGCTTACACTTTTAGCACTTCATGAAACAGGGAGGATTATTGCAAGCAAGAGGTGGGGATTAGACGGCTATTCATACATGATACCCGGTATTCCAGCCATAGTACCGTTTATGGGTTTTATAACTTCACCTAATGCCTTCCCTGTTAATAGGGACCAGCAGTTCGACATGGGCTTTATCAGTATAGTTCTGGCCTTGATTTCCTTCATCCCCTATCTCCTGATTGGCAACCTTATTCCTCTAGCTTCCATATCAAGGCCAGGTATAACTATATTATCGTACCTGATAGGACAATACATTAATTTTGGCAACCCTCTGATTTTGGGTTCGATGTTTGCGTTTACAATAACATTTGTAAATTTTCTCCCGACATGGCAGCTGGATGGAGGGTTGATGTTTGATAGTGTAAGAAACAGGAGCCTAGGAATGGATCTTCTCAGTGTTATGCTGATGTCGGTCATGGGCTTCTTTATATTTGCGCTGATAATTATATTTGCGCAGGGATCAATGGGCTTTGCAAATCCGCTTGATGCTGTCACGCCACTATCTAGAAACAGGAAGAAAATTTACTATGCACTAATCATTATAATGTCAGTGGGATTCCTGTTTCTGGCAATCTTTTAGTTGTTGTTCATAAATGTTTTTAAGGCGATAAATTATTGTAGAATCAGAATGACAGCGTTTACCTTGCCTTCTAGCTATCAGAGTATTATTTATCTAATTCTGACTTTCGTAGATGGATTGCTTTTTGGCATAGCGATAAAAAAAGGCATCGTGTCATTTGTCCTCTTTATCATAGGAGTATTTATAGCTACATATGTGGGGATATCGCTTCCAGGAATTTCTGCAACATTACTAATTTCTAAGCTTGTTAACTTTCTGGGATACATCCTTGGCAAGGCACCAAGCTTTGTTGTTGGCTTGCCTGTGCTTTTCCTTGTTGGCCTAGCACTAGGCTTATGGAAGGGCTGATGTGCCGGGGTGCCTGAGTGGTTAAAGGGCTGGCCTCGAGATCCCGAGCAGGAAAGCCAGTGGGCGTCAGCCCTCAAGGGTTCGAATCCCTTCCCCGGCGTACTTATAATTCAGCATCATAGTCAGCAGCCTCGAAATAAATAGGCTATTATTATGGCGTTTTAGGATATAGTTTATTTAGGGCTTCATTAGCTTATGCGTTTTAGTAATGAACAAACTAATGAGGTCCAACAGGAAAAGGAAGTTATCCTCTAAAGCCTTGAATCAGAACTTTATCATATTATCCCAAATATATAATTGAGAGCATAATAAGGTCAGTCAACAGTACAACTGCAGAAGCTGGCTCAAAAGCACAACATTGATGTTCTATTTCTGATATAATTCTTCGAAGGCTTGGATTATGCTGACAGCTACATGCACCATAGGACTGAACATTTTCATTGCTGCTCGTAAGTCCTCCAATCCCTTTTTTGGATTGCTCATTTGCTGATATAATCATTGATTTCTGGATATTGTCGCTGTACAGCCTGCCATGCATATAAACCGGGAAGTTCGTCTCTCTATATATAAATAGCAAATAACGTTATATTTTTTT
>JARVJW010000014.1 GCA_029775955.1 Nitrososphaeria archaeon
TGCTCTGTTTAACAAATATCCCTGAGAGTGCTTATCATTCTCAGATCTCTTCTAGGATTTCTGATCAGTTCATCGCTTTCACCAACTGCTTTGCCCTCTGGTTTATGTAGTATGCCCAGAACCTCTGGTATCCCTCTGCTTCCAGCCCTGTGGCACATCGGCTTACGCAATTCTCCCCAAACTTCACAGCGGAGAATATTCCTTCCGTGCCTGGCCACCTCATTCCATATTGCTCCTGATCCGCCCATTCACTTTGATAGCCCCTTATTGCCTGTCTTCGATCCCCTGCACTGGATGCATTCTTCCTGACCTTTATGACCGGCCTAGCTCCTATTAAATGCATGAGATCGTTGGTATCGAATGCACCGTCACCAATGAACCAACTTTCACTCCTCTCAGCACTGCATCTCTCAAGTGCTTCTTAGCAGTCTCTGGTTCAGATGGACCTGACCCCTCCATGTGCACCTTTATTCCTATGATCTTCTTTGTCCGCACATCAGCGGTGATTATGAGGTGCTTCTTCTGCCTTGCATCTGGATCACCATATCCTGTATGATCCTGCGTTGCCTGTCTTCATGCCTGTACCGTCGGTTGATCTGCATGTTCCAGGTCCGGTACCATGTCATGGATGCGGTACCATATGGTTGTATAATCGCCGTATTCAGGAGCCCCTTACTCTGCATTGATCTTGCAATACCGCGATAGTCAAGATGCTGCTTCCAGAGCATCATGAATTTCATTCCGGGAAGCGGTATGTAGATCCTTCCCAGATTCATGCGCTTCAGCTCGGAATCCCACTGATCAGCGAAATCGAGATCAAAGAGGAATGTTCCCCTTATCACCAGTTCCTCGTTGCATGCCTTCCAGTCTCTCCTGCCCTTGTAAGGTTTTCCCCACCTTGATTGCAGTATACAACAGGCATATATTTATATTCTCAGAGACCTTCCAGTTGTTGTGGAAATGGCCTGATATCGTTCACTCTGAGATGACAGGAGCAGGGGAGAGATCTCAAAGTTCTACCTTGATCGGTATGAGAGCTACCCGATACAGATCAAGGAAGGCTTGACAAGATCAGGAACATACGCTATTCCAAGGGTGTGTTCATGATAAGAGTGGAGGATCGGGGAAAGGTTGTCTCTTGCCTGAGAAAAAGGGGCGCAACTGTTGTCCTGTGGATTCCCAGCAGAAAGGAAAAAAAGCTCCTGGAGCTACAGGTCACTTAAATATTTGTTCAACACAGCAGTTTAGCGTACTTTGTTGCATAAATTGATTATTTCCAGCTAATGAGCAAGTTAACAGAGCGGGAAATCCCATTCTATGGGTTGGATGAAAGCAAACTTAAGTAAAAAAATGACAATATAGACAAAAGGAAATGAAACTAACAAGGGCATACAAATTTATAATTTATCCCGATGCTAAAAGTCAGAAAGAGATAGAAATGCAGCTCAACTTCTCAAAGGATTTCTACAATAAACTGAGTGATGAGTTAGTAAAATCTGAGTACAGTTTTGCGGTAGAGGCATTGAGTATACAAAACATGGAAAAGAACCACAGCACAAGCAATACAGAACGCTTCATTGAACAGGTTTACCCAAACGCTTTCATACGAGGCTGAAAGTGCTGTATGATAGTAAAGGTAGATGCAAGGAACACCTCAAAGGAGTGTAGTATTCAGGAGATCCACTTTCAGAAAGAATATACATTTGCAAAAGATGCGGTCTGCAAAAGGACAGGGATGTAAATGCAGCCATAAATATGCTCAAAAGCAGGGCTTGCCCGAATTTACGCTCAGGGAGATATTTGCCAATGCGTTCCAACAGGGAACGCAAGCAGTGTCGAGGAACTGAGAACATTGCACAGAGGAAGCCCACATAGGTGGGAGGATGTAAGCAGATTAAACATTATTTAATATATGCAATAAAATAATTAAATAGGAACATTTTTATTTCAGCTAAAAATTATATAGCTTATAAAATGGTGTTATCATACAGCTTCCTAATTTCGCTTTTCATACTATTAATAATATTGATTATATTTTTAAGTGGGATTCACATTCTTAGGGAGTGGGAAAGGGCTCCTGTGCTTACGCTTGGTAGGTTTGTTGGAATAAAAGGGCCAGGGATAATATATGTCATTCCCTTTGTATCAAAGATACCTGTAAAAATATCCTTAAGGCTTCAAGTTTATTCATTTAGAACTGAGCAGACACTTACTAAAGATAACGTGCCAGTGGACGTGGACGCAGTAATGTACCTGATGCCAGTTGATGTGCAAAAGTGTGTTCTAAATGTGGAAAATTATGTGTCAGCCACTGAGTATGCTGCCCAGACAACATTGAGAGAAGTATTAGGCCAGACCATATTTGATGAGCTATTGAGTGAAAGGGAAAAGATAGGAGCCAAAGCCAGGGAAATAATTGACGAAAAGACTGAATCATGGGGGGTAAAAGTGACGGCCGTAGAAATTAGGGACATAAAGATACCCACAACACTGCAGGAAGCCATGTCAAGGCAGGCTCAAGCAGAAAGGGAAAGGAGGGCCAGGGTCACGTTGGCACTTGCTGAAGTTCAAGCGGCTGAAAAGATGGTTCAAGCAGCTGATCTTTACAAGGACAATGACCATGCCTTCCAGTTAAGGTGGATGAACATGCTGTATGAGTTTGGGCTACAGTCGAAGGGAACCCTAATAATGATACCCACAAATATACCCACAGCAGGAGTTGCGCCATTGGGAATTTACAACGTGGAGGAACTGCTTAAGGAAAAGAAAAAGAGCGAAAATAAATGAAGGCCATACTGCCTTTAATTTTTGTTCTGGCATTATTACCTATGGCAATGCCAGTTCATTCCCAAGGGCAGCCTGAACTTATTATAGTTAATTTTGATTATCAGGTAAATGTCGGTTCTTCCAATATGATGAATAATGTGGTTCAACAGGCTCAGGCATACCATTCCAAATACGTGCTTATAGTAATGAATTCGCCTGGTGGTTACTTGTCAGACATGATTATAATACTTAATGACATTTCTGCCTTGAACCAATCAGGAATAGCGGTTTACACCTATGTTCCGCCTAACGCCTTAGCTGCGTCAGCTGCTAGCTATATAGCGATGGCATCAAACCAGATAATAATGGGTCCGGGTTCGGAGATAGGGCCCTCTACCCCCATAGTGGTGGGGGGAAATGAGCTTGAGCAAAATCATACGGAGGATGCAATGCTCAGTTTGATGCAAGGTGAAGCTAGGGCCTGGGGCAGAAACATGACTGCTGCATACAACATGGTCATAAACGATAAGGCTTATTCATACAGCCAGGCCTTGCACTACAATATAGCAGATAAAACCGCATCAACCTTAGCACAGGCGCAGCAGGAGCTGAACCTATCTGGTGTTCCCAGCATAACCATCAATGAAAATTACTACGAACAACTTCTTAGTGTGCTTAGCAACACCACGCTTGATGGCTTGCTTATCCTGTTAGGCATGATATTGATAGCTCTGGATTTTATCCACCCAACTATTATAATGTCTATTATTGGAATATTCACGCTAGTGCTGGGGCTAGTAGGTGCAGAAATAATAGGTGCGTCTTTTATAGGCATTGCACTTCTCTTAATATCAGCTGCCCTATTAATAGTAGAAATCAAATCAGGTCATGGCATTGCATTTTTTGCCGCTGTGATTATAGGTGCTCTGGGCATATATATGCTTGCCCAGGGCATACTAGTTTCCCCCTCACCGTATGGAATTGATACATATGCAGAGCTTGCGGCTGTTATTGCAGCTGGTGGGCTTGTAGCATTATATGTCAGGCGCATAATCGGATCAATTAGAGAAAAGGATTACGTTGGGGTAGGCGCTCTAATTGGCAAGGAAGCCACAGCTATAAGTGAGCTTAACCCGGAGGGTGAGGTTTCATTGGAAGGCGTAAAGTGGAAGGCAGTATCTAACAACGGACCCATAAAAAATAACAGTAAAGTGAAAGTGGTGAGCATAAGAGGCCTAACTCTTTATGTTGAACCTGTAGATGATGAGAACTCAAAAATTAATCAAACAGGTTAATATTACCTTACATTAATTGTTGTTGCATGGAAGGAAGTAAGATTGGTCAGTGGCTTAAAGTTACCAGCGATGGAGTTTTTGAGCTTACATTTATCAAAGACCATCTTAACAGTCTCGGAATAGTGCACGGAGGAATACTCTGCGTGTTTTTTGATGAAATAATGGGCAGCCTGATAAATGGGAGTGCTGTAACCGTCAATTTAAACGTCGATTTCATGGAGCCAGCACTGGAAGGCACCGCTAAGGCTGTAGCAAAAATAGATAGGAAGGGCAAGGACCTAATTTTTACTCAGTCAGAGATCATACAGGGCAAAAAAACTATAGCCAGGGCTAGAGGGACCTACTTTTTAGTTCCAAAAACCTTTTTGAGCAGGAAATGACCATTAGGACGCATGCAGGACCTTATTAATCTGGTTTCTGAGGCAACTCAAAAGGAGGTCAACAGTCAGGCAATAGCTAAGTTGCCCCAGGATTTTTACGGAATTGTTGCAATGAGGCTAAAGCAACTTAAGTTGATTGAAACCACCGCAACATCAGAATTAACAAGGCAAGCCGCTCTTGAATTGCGAGCCATAATAGCTGATATAATTGATGAATTAATAAATATCAGGCTGAGAAAATTTTTAGCTCTAAAGTTGTTGGGGGAGCCAGTTGAGCTTGATGAGTACGAAACGCCAATGGCAAAGCAGATAATATCAGCAATAAATGAGTCTGAAGCTTTTAAGTCAAAATTAAAGGATGGCCTCATAAAAGAGTTGCAGAGCCAGTACAAACTGGCTGAAAATTTCTATTCTTTAGTCATGTTTAAGAGTAATATGGATAAATTCGTTGGAGTTGACATAAAGGACTACGGACCATTCAATGAGGGCGACATTTCAACGATTCCGGAAGAAAATGCAAAAATATTAATAGATAAGGGATTAGTGATAAGCGTGGGAGTATTATTATGAAAATAGTTAGTGTAATAAGGAGGTATTGTCCTAAGTGCCGTAATTATACTGAGCATGAGGTGTCTCAATACCGAAAGGGAAAGGAAAGGAGCATGAGCCTTGGAGCAAGGTACCATGAAGAAGTTAAAAAGGGATATGGCGGACAAAAGTACCCAGAACTAAAGAGAACATCCAAGACAACAAAAAAGGTCAGCCTGCGATTTAAATGTAAGAAATGTGGCTATACCATTATCAAGAAAGGCATGAGGCTAAGAAAGCTTGAAATAGTTGAACAGGTGAACAAGTGATAGCAATGTCCCCTAAAGTTAAGCAGCTCATATTGACCCCGACTAGCGCCTTCTACAAGGTCAAATGCGCCAAGTGTGGAATGGAATCAATAATATATTCTTATTCAACTACCAGAGTCAAATGTGAAGGATGCGGTGAGATTCTAGCTGTTCCCACTGGTGGCAAAGCGAAAATCTACGGTGAGATAATTAAAAGGTTAGATTGATGAGTGGGCAGGCGTTTCCGGAAATAGGAGAGGTAATTTTAGCTA
The DNA here is from genome assembly GCA_029775955.1 of Nitrososphaeria archaeon. Lineage (GTDB taxonomy): Archaea > Thermoproteota > Nitrososphaeria > Conexivisphaerales > UBA164 > KM4347-05. Next base: position 5,550 of record JARVJW010000014.1, read on the forward strand.
CAATAGAGGATGTCTCATCTTCAGGCGCATGGGTGACACTTGATGAATATGGTGGGTTAAAGGCGTACCTCCCCGAAAACGAGATTTTAAGAAGTATGGTAAAAAACAAAGATAGGGTGTTGAAGCCAAAACAGAAAATAGTTGTTAAGGTAATCAAGGCTGACAGGTCAAAGTTAGATGTTGACGTTTCACTAAAGCAGTTGACACAGGATGAGCAAAGGATAAAACTCATTGAACTAAAGAAATCCAAGTGGGCTGAAAGTGTAATAAACATAGCTGCGCAAAAGCTTGGAAGGAAAAATGCAGAAATAGAAACAAAGTTAATAGCTGAAAAATTTGACGGTCTTTATAATGGGCTTGAACATATCGTAAAAGAAGGCCCACAGCTTATTGTAAATCTCGGAATAGACCAGCAATTTGCAGAAATGCTATATAAGTTATCGGCGGAAAGGATAAAGCAGCCCACGGTGAAGATTTCAAAGGTATTTGAAATATATAGTCAGCTACCAGAAGGAATTGAGGTTGTAAAAAATGTGCTTACAAAGGCTAAAGAGAACTCGGGGAGCAAGGTAAAGATACAATATATAAGTGCACCCAGGTATAGAATAACCTGTTATGCAAACAACTATAAGGAAGCAGAAAAGAACCTTAAAAAAATATTCTCAGGAATCGAGAAAAACGTCAATGGCAAAGGAAATTTTCGAGTAGTGGAATAAATATGGCTAAATATATTAAAAAATGTCAAAAGTGCGGGCGTTATACCATATTTGATGTTTGCCCAAAATGTGGTGCAAATACTAGAACAGCTCATCCTCCGAAGTTTTCTATAAATGATAAATATTTAAAGTTTAGGATAGAAGCAAGCTAACCTCATTTATATTGCAAAAAATTGGAATTAAATATAATAAGAGTGAATATTCCGTTAAAAATTTAAAATTATAAATTAAAACATTTGATTCAACTTTAAAAAACAGCATAACGATTATATATCAATATTATAATCATATCTGCAAATGACAAGTGAAGTTTCCTTTAAAAAATATGAATTGCCTCCACTACCATACAAGGTTGATGCGCTTGAACCATACATAAGCTCAAGCATATTAGATGTGCATTATAACGGCCATCATAAGGGATATGTAAATGGCGCAAATACAACAATGGATAAACTTGAAAAAATACTCAAAGGTGAAGCAACGGGCTATGATATGCAGGGCGTTCTTAAGAATCTGACATTTAATACTAACGGTCATAAGTTACATACACTTTACTGGTACAATATGGCACCAGCTGGAAAGGGGGGCGGAAAGCCAGGCGGAAAGCTGGCAGACATGATAAACTTGCAGTATGGGGGATTTGATAAATTCAAGGCCATATTTACTGAAGCACAAAAATCTCTGCCTGGAACAGGTTGGACAGCTTTATATTATGATACAGAATCTAAGAACCTGATGTTGATGACAATCGAGAACCACTTTAATAATCATTTTGCGGAACTGCCAATAGTTTTAATAGTTGACGAGTTCGAACATGCATATTACCTTCAGTACAAGAACAACAGAAACGCCTACCTAGATGCTTGGTGGAATCTGGTTAACTGGGACGATGCAGATAAAAGACTATCTAAGCATCTGTGAGCAATTTATTTAATTTATCGTTTACAATTTTTTGGATCCCGCTGCCGTATTGAAAGGCCTTTTTTTTGGATTTTACTAGTTCTTCTGGTAAACCTGCAATAGAAGCTATAGCCCTGAGGCCAATTTTATCAATCTTATAATCTGGGGGCAATCCAAGCGCAAGGTTTGCAAATGGCCTTGAAGCATAAGGGAATATGGGAACCACGCCCCCAGAAAGAATTGCTAATGCATCCCTGTGTAAATCAGCGTTAAGGAAGTCTGACAATAAAACCGGGGTTATGCTATCCTTGCTGACGCTCCTATACCTTGAATAGCCTCCAAAAAGTTCATCCGCCATTTGTCCGGTTACTAGCCATTTTGCTCCTAGCTCCTTAGCCCTTTTAGATACCATAGCAAATCCAACTGCAAGTGAGTAATCCATTATTGTCATTGAAAATGAAGATACAGCTCTAATGGCATCGGTCATCTGCTCAGGTGTAACAACTTGATGGTCAAGCCCGAGTATGCTGGCACTTCTTCTTGCTCTGGCGACATCATAGCTTGTTTTTGTGCCCACAGTTATCAGAACAGGGTCCTTTTTCCTAAGAAGCCAAGAAATAAGAGAACTGTCAAGACCACCTGAAAATGCTACAGCTATCTTACCATGTATGCTGTTGATAAATGAGTAGAGTTCAGCAAGCAAATGGTTAAGGTCACGGCTAGGCAACGGTACGAATTTATCCAATAGGTTGAAAGCAATACTATTTTTACTGCAAACAATTATATAACCGCCTTTAAGCTGAGGCCTTAATAGAATTCCTAGCAGTGAAAATCCAAATGCCATAGTGGGGTCAGTGGCACATATTTGCAAATCTCTACTGATTGCCTTGATGGCAAATTGCCCCTTTTCTAGGCTCATAGCTTTCTGGAGCTCATCTAAAGTCACCTCAACTCTTAAGTGCGATAGCGCAGTTGGACCTCCATACAGCTTGGATATTTTGAATTTATTCCCGGCCCCTTTTGGCAACAAGCTTTCTAGCCTCCACAACTATTTTTGCCGCAAGGTCAGGCCCAAAGCTCCTTATTTTTGATATATTTTCAGGGTTTGCTTTAGCTAGCATATCAAGATTTTTTATCCCTGCATTATAGAGTGCCCTGCCCCTCCTTCTTCCCACTTTCTCAACTTTGACAAGGTTGACAAGTTCTTCTTTTACTCCATACTTTATTCTGTAAATTGCAGTTTCAAATTTACTGGCACTTAGCCCCAGCATATGCCCAAGTTCAAGGTATGAATGTATTAACCACTCAGTGGAATCAGTTAGCCTGAACAGGTCACCTGGGTCAATTCTGTACCTGTCCAATATTTCTTGTTCAGAAAACTCATTGACCCACGCATATAAACCAAGAAGGCTTCTTGCATAAGTACCAGGGCTTATGTATCTTATCAGCCTCGGTTCGTGCTCTAAAATAGAGTTAAATTCTGATTGATCACCTGAATTTAAGGAAAGTTTAGGGTCTATATCTTCAGATGTTGATGCAAGGCATATAAGTGGCATCACTAAATCTCTTTCATTTTTTATATAGGGAATATTTTTTATAAATTCTTTGGCAGTGGAGGGCGATATATACAGCTTGCTTACTAATTTGCCGATAGCTGTTGCTTCATATTTCCCATTTTTTAGTTTCCTTATGAATTTCGCATCATACAGATAGTCAATCGCTTCATGTATATCTATAGTGCCAAATTGTCTGGCAAATAGGGTTTTATTAAAAAAAGTGCTGATTTCACGTTCAGAAGATAGCCTTGATATCGAAATATGCGCCAGTGTAAGTAACCCAGTATCTTTAAGGTTCAATTTTGAACTGATAGGTTCTGGATCCCCTCTTACGTAATTGTCCATTATCCAGAATGCTTGCCTTTCACTGTTAGCAATCACTATGCATTCACCAGAATCATCGTACTTGGGTCTGCCTGCTCTGCCGGCCATCTGCTTGTATTCCATAATCTTTATGGGCTCCATGCGTGAGCCATTGTACCTGTAAACAGAATTTACTATTACAGTATGAGCAGGCAAATTGACTCCTGCAGCAAGCGTTGGGGTACTGCATATCACTTTAAGCTTGCCATTTATAAATAGTTTCTCTATAAGAACCCGGTACTCGGCCGGTATTCCTGCATGGTGGAACGCTATGCCCTTGGCAATAAGTGATTTTAACATCCTTGAAATTGACGTTTCCTCTTCTTCTTCAGGAAACTGAGCACCAATTGTTCCGGCATAGTTTTTACTTATGCTTGAAAGCCTCTTCGCTATTTCCACTGCCTTCTTCCTTGTTTCTGCAAATACTAGAACCTGATGCCCGGCATCCAGTTCCCTATTTACAATGGCATCAAGAAGATTTCCACTGCCTTCTATTTTTTCCTGCGAACCATCATATCTAATTATTTTATCCTCATACGCCACACTCTCCGTTAATTTAACAGGCCTCCAGTTAACGCTCACGCTTTTGAAACCCAGCCATCCAGCTATTTCTTCACAATTGTTAACTGTAGCTGAAAGTGCAATAAACTGTGCATCAGGGTACTTTTCAATACTTTCTGTTAAAACAAATTCAAGCGTAGCTCCTCTGCTTACATCGCTTATAAGATGTATTTCATCAAATATAAAAAGCCCAACGCGCTCAAGCCACTTAACCCTGTGCCGCATTATAGAATCAAATCGTTCATTGGTAGTGATTATCAGATCACAGCCTGAAAGATATGAGGGGTCCGCGTCATAATCACCAGTGCTAATGCATACCCTGATTTCTTTGTCTTCAGTAATTTCTGAAAAAAAATCCTTGAACTCTAAATATTTTTCTCCAGCAAGGGCTCTCAGCGGGGAAATGTAAACTGCCTTTAACCCTTTTTCTATAACTGCCTTGCTAATTGCAATCATAGCGGTGAGCGTTTTTCCGCTTGCTGTTGGGGTTGATATTAGAGCATTTGCACCGCACAGTATGCCAGCCCTAACTGCTTCTTCCTGAGGTGGCCAGAGATCACTGTATCCAAACCCCTTTAATCTGCTCTTTACTGAATAAGGCAGTTGCAAGTCGTCAGTATTCAATATGTATTCTAGAACATCTGAATGGTTAATTAAATTTATTGATAATTGAAGTTTTCACTGTAGCTTAATGGAAAGCCCGCCAGAAGGGAGTTCTTCTGCACCGTTCTTTATCATCAGTTCCAACTTTAGTTTGTTCCACTCCTTTTCGTTATATATACATCCTGGGTCAGGTGCCTTTATGTCATGGTAATAGTTGTACGCCCTGGCTCTGCACCCGCCGCAAGTATATTTGTACGTGCATGTGCTGCATGCTCCCTCCAGGTCATCCTTGTTCCTCAGATCCCTCAATAGCTGACTGTTGACCCATAGCCTGTCGAAATCGTCCTTGTATAAGTTGCCCACCTTCACTTCCTCTTCATGAGGAAAGAAAACGCACGGATAAATGTCGCCATTGGGTTCAATACTCATATAAAACCTTCCTGCTCCACATCCACCTATGAAATCTGCCAGTTGTTGCAGCTTAGGGTTAGTGTACTGTGGGTTCTGGAAATGTGTGGGTATTACGTTCTTTCCGACCTTCTTTTGGGTTTCAATTACTTGCGCAACCATCGCATACTGCGGTGCAGTGGAAAGCAGTTCCAAGCCACCCCGGCTCGTGTTTTCATACAGCATGGATAGAAAGTCAAACCTCTCCTTCGGCTCCAGATCTTCCATCACTATCTCCCTTCCCCTGCCAGTGGGTATAAAGTTATAGGCCATCAGCCACCTTGCTCCGAGGTTCCTGGAAAGCTCAATCATCTTTGGCATGTCGCCTATGTTGTATTTTGTCACAGTTGTTGACACCTCAACGAACATGCCCAAATTGACACAGTTCCTTATGGCTCTTACAGCCCTGTCCCATGCTCCGTTAACCCTTCTGAATGAATCATGCACCTCGGGCGTTGGGCCATCTAGGCTTATCTGCACAAACTGCAGGCCTGCTTCCTTATATTTTTTAGCAATCTTTTCGTTTGAAAGAACCCACCCGTTACTTGCCATTGCTGAATACATACCAAGCTCGCTTACCCTTTGAATGTATTCAACCATGTTTGGCAGCAGAGTCGGCTCACCTCCTGAAAATGCTATTGACGTTACGCCCGCCTTGGCAAGCTTTTCGATGCCTTGCATAACCATATCCGGCGTTGCTTCATCAGGATCCCTCTTGCCAGCGTTCTCATAGCAGTGCAAGCAGTTAAAGTTGCAGGCCTTAGTTATGTTCCAGACTATCTGATAAGGAGCGCCGGGCACGAACGGCCTCCTCACGCCGAATAGCGCAAGCCCCTTAACCGTAGTTGCCACTCCCTTTCTCCAGTATGCGCTCTCAAGAGATTTCTGCATTTTTTCATCAGTTATGCCAAATGTTTGCCCTGCCCTTTTCATCACAAATGACACCACCTTCTCAGTTAACCTGCACTTTATGCAGGCCTTCTTCCTCTTTCCAGTGTAAAGCTCAAGCGCTACCTCAAGCCTGTTGCCCTTATCAACTTCACAGTACTGTGTTGAACTCTTTAAGACGTTCCTTATGAATGGGTTGTTTATCATCTTCTCAAACGAAGTTACCATACCCACCAGCGAGCTATCATTTTCTGAGCTATCGTGATTCTCAGATATCATAAAGTATTTATTTTTAATTTTAAAAATATAAATTTATCGCACAAAAATTGTGCCGAAATCCGTTTGTACGATTTTTAATTTGTCTGACATCCTCTCCATCGTAAGCGATCAGAGGTTCCTACATAAAGTGGTAACTCTTAGACCTCCTTTTGAGTTCACCATAGCTTTCCACATGTGTGAATTCGGGCGTTTCTACTTTAATTACACCCAATTTTAGGATGTTTATAGCCGTATTCAAATCCATGTCAATTGAAAGACCACATATCACAATATTCTTTTAGAGAGCTTCACGTTTCCACATCTAAAGCATATCTTCGATGACGGATCGAGCCTGCCTATCTCGATCAATTCTCCATGCTAATTTGTATTTGAGCAGGCCTTGATACCAACTCTGGTCTGTTATGCAAGTCTGTGATTCCTCTCCATTCCTTTGATATTCAAATTCTCTAATATCGTAGTGCTTGACTATCGCGCATTATGTTTGAAAGCCGTTCTTGCATCTCTTATCTAGTCATATGTGAGCAAGACAAAGGATATTAGATGATCGTAAACACATGTATGGATTGACTCCATAAAAGGTACCTGCAGAATGATAATGGATACATGTTGAAGGAATTGAAGGTGTTATGTGAACCAGATAAGATAGTTTTCAGAATCACCCAGTTTAGGTCTAGTGGTATAGAACTGTACTGGGCGTACAGGATGCTGTCAGAAAGACATGAAGTTGTCAAACCCATTGCAGACAAAAGCAATAGCTAAAGACGGATGTGCTGGCACAGACCTGCTCAAGGGATACCTGAATGCTATGTACAACCCAGGGAGGCAATGTAGTCAGGTATCGTGCTAGGCTTTTGGGGATCTTGATGAAGAACAGCATGTACAATGTGAAGGTTGACGCTGGTCCTTTCAATGAGGATTTCATTGAAAAGTTGAAGGGTATAGGTGACCCAAAGATATCTGAACGCAATTGAAACACTAAATGAGGATAAGGCATCGAGAATGATAAAGAAGCAGGCTGAAGGGAACACCAAGCTTCTAATGACGATACCTGGCATACCGCTCATAGACAGTGAAATAGGAGATATAGGCAGTCTTTGATTCCTATCATCTGGCATCTTATGTAGGATTATCGACGCACTCTTCTGGTGGAAACACATATCATGGTGGAATAAGCAGGGCAGCCCATACTTAAGGTGGGCACAAAATCAAGTTACCTGGGTGCATATAAGGAATGAACTGTAGCAAAGTTCTACATTAGGCAAGTCCATTGCTCTTGTTTTAGCAAAGCTGCTGAAGATACTGGGTCCTGAAGGAGCAAAGGCCTTATAGAAAGGAATTATAGTTAGAGGATTATGGCTGCATCCAACAGTTTGAGGGTTAAGCCTCATTGATCTAGATGCAGGGGATCCCTTAACAAGGTACCGAAGGGTAGAGATAATGAGGGCAAGGCCTCAAAAGAGTAACTGGTATAACCTTCCTGCCATGCAGCAGTGCAGAGACATCCTAGTGTGAGCTAAATGGGTAAAATTTAAGCCTTGCATTTTTTAGTTTAGCGCATTTTCCAATTATGCAAGGCTTATCACGTATTAGTTATAGGTGAAACATTACTACTTGCGGGACTACTGTGTGTATAAGGACATTTTTCAAGTTTTAGCGCTTCTGATTTGCGCATTGTTGTTTGTACAAGAGCTGATAGGAGCGTGGGAACCTTTTCTACCACATCCCTTCCGTTTCTGAAAGGTTATAATTTCTTATAACCATCATTCGGGGCGTTGACCTTCAAGCCCGCTCCGGCCACTTTAGGCTCATGGCCGGTGTACAGGTATTCATCCTTCAAAGAAGGCCAAGAGGCATCCGCACTCACGGTAAACGGGTAGCCGCAGAGGCGCAGACCACGCAGGGTTATGGCAAGTGAGGCCAGCCTATCCCTGTCGTAGTCCACGCCACAGGTTTCGCATTTCGATATCCCCCAAGCCTGGTGCTTCAGCTTATCACCACAGACAGGACACTCAGATGAGGTCCCTCTTGGGTTCACATAAACGGTCTTGAATGAGGACTTGTATTCAATCATCTTTTGGTAAAGCCTGTATGGCCACCTGTTTAACTTTGTCCTGAACTTCCTGTTGTTTCCACCAGTCCTTATTCCGTTCAGGTCTTTAAAGACAAACGATGCGCCTGGGTTTTCCTTTACAGTAGCAAGGCATCATTGACACGGTTCTTCTGCCTACTTCTGGCCTGGCGCAGTTTCCTGTACTTTTTCTGCCTATTGTTCTTCTGCAGGCTCTTCCTCCTCCTGGAGAAGTCGTTCTGTATGTGCGCTGTGTCAGTTCCTTTCGGCGCAGGCTTGTCATCACCCAGCAAACGTGGAATCTATCGTGAAGTCCTGCGCCACGAAGCTGCTGCCTAGGCTCCTTTCCTTTTCCGATATGGTGAAAGTTACACATACAAAATTGTCAGTCAGCAAGAGCTCTGAAGTTCTGCCCTTGCTGTATGCCAGGAAGTGCTTGTTCTCAGTGTTTATTGGGACATAAGCGTAATGGCCGGGCTGGATCGTTACCCTCACTTTGTCACCTTCAACCTTGAACAGCTCGCCGTCAATCCTCATTTCAAGCTTCTTCACAACAGGTATCCTCAGCTCGCCATAATGGTTCTTCTTGTATGACCGGAGCATGGCAACGGCAGAAACGGGGTTGAGGTTGTGAATCGCATAATCGTAGTTTGACACGAACCACGGCTTGACCATCTTCCTCAATGCAATTGGCGAAGGTATCCTATTGTGATCGCGTATAGCCATTTCATAGGCAACTTCAATAGCATACCTTATCGCGCTCTGCATGTCCGTGAGGTACTTCATTACGTCCTCTTGTGGCTCATAGTACCCGACAATTGTCCTCTTATCCCCCCTGGATCTCCATGGATGGCTCATGGCTTTATCACCTTCAGTATTTCCTTTATCTTCATATATATTATAGCTACTTATAAAGATCATCGTGGCTGTTTCTAACCCAGTTGTTTTTATTATAGTTCTTCGCTTAACCTTTTGGCCAAATTAATATCTTTGACTAACGCTTTTGCATAGCTCATCTTTCCATAGAGGAGGATCGCGCGAAGCCTCTCCTTCTCCTAGCATTACTCTCCATTTCTATTTGAGTTCTTCTCCCGTCAGATGCCTGACAGACATGTAATTACATATACAGGTACGTTTTATTGTCATGTAGATAAAAAAATAATTGTCTAATTAATCAATCGATAAAAAGCCTGTAAAATCATAGTCCGGAACCACCGTGTTCCGGTAAACTACCTTGTAATTTTCAAAAATGAAGAATTATACATAAGTTTGAGCTAAATAGTTCTGGCATTGTTAAACGTTTAGCCTGGCTAAACAGGAGATATCATTGATCATTTTTATAAATGTTTAAATGCACACTGTTGCAAGTCTTTATGTGATTTACCATGGAAGTTTCATTAATAAAAAAGGATGAAAGGTCATTAGAGCTTTTAATAAAAGATGTAGATGTTTCACTAATGTATTTGCTTCAGCTTAATCTTTTAAATGATAAAAGGGTTAAAAATATTTCTGTCAAAAAAGGCCATCCCCTTACTAGGGAGGCATATATCTATCTGCTGACAGATGGGTCTGACCCGAAAATCGTCATGAATGATGGATTAAATGGAGCTGCTGAAATAACAAAAAGCTTAAAAAATGAGTTAGAAAAGGCATTATCCTGACCTAAAGTGCCAAAGTTTTGCCCGAAGGATGGAAGTTTGATGAAGCTGAAAAGCGTAAAGCAGGGATCTACTGTACAACTTATTTATATGTGCCCTACATGTAATTATACTGAAAAGTACAAAAATGATAAAGTTCTGGAAGAAAAGGTGTCTGGAGCCGAAAACACATTGAAGGTTATAGGAGATAATATGGATGTTAGTACACTTCCTACTGTAAATGTTGTTTGCCCAAAATGCGGCAACACGAAGGCATACTGGTGGCTAGTTCAAACAAGAAGCGCCGATGAGCCCCCCACTCAATTTTATAGGTGCACCAAATGTGGGCACACTTGGAGAGTTTATACTTGATTACGTATAATTTTTAGTTAAACTCCGTTAATAATATTTTTTATCGCACTATAATATAGATCTTCAGAAAATTTTACTGATAAAATTGCTTTAATGTCCCGATCGCAAACAAAATTATCCAACCCCCTAACCAAAACAATTGGTATGGATTCACCTGATTCGCCCATTACGAGTTGCGCTGCAGTTGCAAGCTGGTCAGCTATTGCTCTCCTTGTTACTTTAAGCGGCTTTCCAAAAAGGTCACTTTTGCCACGCTCATCTAAAATTGCCTTTATGCCACTGTAGCCTATTGCTATCCCCGTAGTGCCTTTCCTTACAGGATAAATCCTGCTATCTGTTATTACGATCCCCACATTTACACCAAAATCTGTCAAAATATTAAGCCTAATGGACAGTGCAGAAACGTTTGGGTCATCAGGATACAGCACGATGTTGTCTCCCTGAACGTTTGACCTATCAATGCCAGCGTTTGGCTGTAATAAGCCGCCGTTTTCCGCCATAAATATACCAGAAAACGCTGGGTATATTGTTTCACTTTCCCTAATAATTGCTTCTGTCAACCTTGGGTCGCTGCAGTTTATCTTGGCAAGTCTGACTGCGTCTTTCATTGGCTTTACTTTGCTTAGGGAATACCTTCTTCCCTCAGATATTGCTACATATTTTCCTGATAATAACAGTATGTCCCCGTCTTTAGGTTTTTTATCTATTTTATAAAAAAATTTTTTGATTTGACCAATTAGGTCAAAGCTTTCCTCTTGCCGTTCCATTTTGCACCACATAACGCTAAATTCACTATTGTGCATTTCGATCAAAGCAATTTATATGCCGCTATAATTAAATCTAATTGCCGTTATGTCCTTTAGGCTACACCTCATCATCTTCTTATCGGCTAAAACCAGTCTCTGAGTTGCTCCTGAGGTGATATTGTTCAAAATAATCCATAATATTGTTAAAGGATTCTTTTATGGTGTACTTCCACTTCTGGGAACAATTCAACATAGAGTTCCTTTTAGGAATTACAAAATGTTTGAGCAAGAAAACTGCTGAGCTTGAGATGTGGATAAATTGCAAAAAAGGTTTGTAGATTGAAAAAACAAAGTCGGTATTTTTGGGCACACTGGAATTTAAGCTTCCAGGAAAAAGTGACGATAGGAGACAGGTAAGGACTCAAGTGCACGTGCATAAAATGGGCGCTGTCAATAAAGCAGGAACCTCATTTAGCGCGTAGAGGATATCAGCATTACGATATTTTAGTGCCTAAGGGCATGTCTTTGTCAGTAGTAAGAAGAGAAAGATCAACTTCATTAAAAGCAGCTAGAAGCATAACTTCAGAAATATACCCCATAATAGGTTTTGGGGCAAGATTGGTTACCACAATAACCCTTTTGCCAACAAGGTCCTGTGCACTATAGTATTTACTTATGCCAGCTATAGCCTGCTTTTGCGAATCACCAAGGTCAATCATTACTTTAAGCAACTTTCTTGAGCCTTCTATTGGATAAACTTCCTTAATTCTGCCTACTCTTAAATCCAACTTTTGGAACACATCAAATTCTACTTGGCCCATGCTAGTAAATTAAATCTATCAGTTTAATAAAAGTTTGTAAATAATAGAATTATTAACAACATTTTAACATTAAGAAGATATATTCAGAAGACAACGATAAGTTTAAATTACCACATATAGTGGAATTCAATGTCATGCCAACAGTATATGATGTGCCAGCGGAAAGCCTGATAGATGGGTTAAAGGATTACTTGAAAAAATCTGGCATAATTAATATGCCGTCTTTTATAAACTATTCAAAGACAGGGTCACAGGCTGAAAGGGTGCCACTTGATTCTGACTGGTATTTTTATAGGGCAGCTTCAATATTAAGAAAAATTTATATTTATGGGCCTTTGAGTGTAAAGGACCTTTCTAAAAATTATGGTGGAAGGAAACAGCGAGGATTTTACTTGGCTCATTCCCAGCCAGCAGGAATGAAGCATATTAGAAATATACTTCTTGATCTGGAAACAGCAGGGTTAATTAAAAAGACAAAAGCTGGCAGAGAGTTAACAGGAAAAGGAATATCAACAGTTGACAAGATATCAAGTGATATATTTGATGGTTTAAAGGTTAAAGTAAAAACCATCGAGAAGTTGGGAATTGGGTGAACAGAAAAAATGACAGCTCCCTATTCTGCAGATGATGACCGTAAGAAGAAAGAATTGGCTGAGCTAAGGGAAAAATATCTCAGAGTTTACCTTACACCAGAAGCAAGATACCGGTTAAATAATTTAAAGTTGGTAGGCAATGAAACTGCCAATCTATTGGAAAATAAAATTCTTGAGCTTGCAATCAACGGAAAGCTAGATCATCAGATAAATGACGAAGAATTAAAGGACTTACTTTCCAAAATGCAAGCTAATAAAAGGGAGTTTAAGATAGTATGGTGATACAAAATGGGTTCAAATAAAAGCGCCAGGGATAAAAAGAGATTCGTCTCAGCTATGAGGAAAAATAAACCCATTCCCTCATGGGCTGTGTTAAAGACAAACAGGAGCTTTACACATAATTTTAAAAGTAGGGACTGGCGGCATAAAAAAATAGGTGATAGCAAATGACTGAAGATAAAACTATAACAATTTCATTTTCAAGAATATTTTATAAACAATATTACCAAAGGTCAAACAAGGCCATAGAATATCTTAAGAGCAAAATTAAGAAAATGACCAAGGTTGATAGGGTAATTATAACTAATGACCTAAATTCTGAAATATGGGGCAAGGGCCAAAATCTTAACATCAGGCGCATAAAAATGAAAGTTACAATTGATAAAGAAAATAGTCAGGCAACAGCAGATGTGTTTAAGAATCAAAAACCAGATGAATCAACACAGAATCTTCCGGTGAACCACCAACCGGCTTTGGAAGATAATACTAAAATGGAGTCAGGTTGAACAGGTCAGTCATAAACCTGCAGTGTGCAGTCTATCTTTTTGGGTTCTGAATTAAGTATAGATATGTATGGAATCCATACTCAGTTCATGAGCCTCATCGCTCTTATCCTCCTCTGGGTTCATCGGAGAACTCATCGAGCTTGGCTCCTTTCGGGGGGAACCCACGACTCCCCACATACTAAGGAATTTGTTCCATATGTTTTTGGCAGCATTTTCCTGTCTATCGATTATAAGCCCGCAATTTGAATGTGCTTGCCCCCCTTTATTATACCGCATCTAGAGCAGGTTTTTGATGTACCATAAGCCAGTCTCATATCCATTCCATGCAGATATTCTACATATTTTTGGAGCTTTATATAATCGTGTTTGCTATTCAGCTTTTTGTCCTAGCTATTTTTTCCTTAAAATTTTTTAAATCCTCGAACACGTTTGTCCTATCTGATAACTGTTTTGCAAGTTTATGCAAAATGTTATTGACCCTGTTCTTCTCCCTTGAACTGTATTTCTTAAGGAGTTTCTTTTTAGTTTTTTCTGGAAGCCTCTGGATAATTCTTCTCTTCAGCTCATATGTTCTGTGGATCGTGTAAATTTTCTTCAAATTTATTGAATGATACCTTTCGCCATCATAGCCATCTAAAGTACGGAGGTTTGTGTCCCATGCTATTGGTTTTTCAACCTTTAGTCCTGCTTCTTTTCTAATGTTTACTATTAGGCTGTATGAGTTCGCCTAAGCCATTTATCCCAACACCACGCCCTTCTCAAATCTATACTCTCTTCGTAAGGTTTCACTGAAATCCTGAGAATCCCATTCCTGTAACTGTAAAGCGTTCCCTTAACTCTAACGAATTTCCTCTTTAGTTCAGGCCTATTTCTTCCTTACTGTCTCCTTTACGAGGGGCACGAACTTGGTGTCGCCGGTCCTTTCAGAGGTGACCCTGAACCCGAACACCTTGCCCTTCCTATCGGCCATTATGTGCAGCCTGATGAACTTCCTCTTCTCCCTCCTCCACATCTGCTCTATATAGGGGCCCTTCTTTGTGGTGGATATGCCGAGTCCACAACTATGGTCCCTCCTTGTCATTTGTAGCCGTGATCGGCCCTAACTTCCTTTTCCTCACCATGGACAGCATCCTTATTTGAGTAAAGTGTACCCCCTGCATGGGTTTAAAGTATTCGGAGAGCGACCTGGTAATCCCCTGTACGGTCCTGTATGTCAAGGCCAACCTTGAGGTACGACAGGAATTCGATGTACGAATCCGGGTACACGAACCTACCTTATTGCTGCCGTTCATCTCTCGCAATTCCTCCTTCCAGGAGTCCAGGAAGGAGAAGTCTAGGATCATGCTTCCCCTTTCTACTAATGCTTCGTTATAGTCGTGCCAGGACATATCCATGGGCATGACAACACTTGATGACAAACACTATAAATCAAGACAAAAATAGTTGACATAAGTGTCAAGTTGAGCTACAAGCTAAGTTTTCTTTCCCTTTGCTTTCAATAAGGGTTTTGTTGTTGCTCTGCAGCCTTTTTATCAGGTATTGTTTCATCTGTGATGACAATACAATCAGCTCCCTTTCTTCGAACTTGTCTCCAACCTTTACCTTTTTGTCTTTATAAGAAACAGAATCTGTTATGCCTTTTGATATTATGTAAACCACTTCCCTTCAAGAAAGAGCCTTTGAAGTGCGTCGAATCTTTGCTTTGATATTTTGCTTTTATCGAATTTTATTTCATATACTTTTGCAGTCTGACCTTTACGCTTGTCTCCCTGCCTTTCTCCCGTATCCTGCTGTTCCTTTCCGCACTAACCATATTATTTACCTTGATCTTCAACATACTTTTTTAACACATTACTTGTCCTATTATAGCTGTATGATTATAAATAATTTTGCTAGCTTTCATCCAAGTCAAGGGACTTCTCGCTCGCTGAGTTAAAGACTTCATATCTTCCCTCTATTCCAACTCTTTATTAGTTCCGTTTCCCCTTTGGCGCTCTTCATTACTTCCTGATGCACTCATCAATATCCTTCAAGGGTCAGCTTATGTTTTCATCCATTACAGATATGTTTTATGTTAGCAATTTAATTTTAAAAGGATTTTTTAATAATTTAATTATATGTAAACTACTAACCCCTTTGTTGCTGGTCTTCCCGTAGGCATGGATTCACTGAGCTAACGATTTACTTGTTGACAGCAGCACTAAAATTTACCTTCAATGTTCCTTGAGGCATTTAACTGAAAGCCACAG
>JARVJW010000022.1 GCA_029775955.1 Nitrososphaeria archaeon
TCTCGCCTTCATCCAACCCATAAATGGTGTGGGGTTTCTCGCTCGCTCCCGCTAAAATTTCAGATGGATTGTCAAAATCGGTAATGGACAGCCTGTCTCTCTTTTTCAAGTCTGAAACCGGTAAAAAGTAAATTTTTTTTAGCACAGAAGACAATGCCTTGACATCATAGTTTCCTGAAGCAATGAGCATTTCGCATGCAGCCAAAACCGATTGTGTTTTATACGCTGCGTGTATCGCTTCTATTTTTCCATTATCCCAAATAGGAATCACTCCGTCAACATCGAACTTTTTAAGATAAGCCTCGAGAAGGTTAAAAAAATTGCCCGTAACAAAGGGGGAATCTGCCGAAATTACAACAACATCAGAGTTAGAAGCTAACCTTGCAGTTGACAAAATGCCAACTAGCGGTGAATATTCTCCAAGTTCATCGTATATCACTTTTAATTTGCCAGTAAATTCATCAGGCACATTAAATTCTGGGGTTTTTACAGATAACATAATCTCATTCGCCTGGGAATCAAGCGCAGCATATAAAACCCATTCCAGCATTGTCCTTGACCCGATTTTAAATAAAAGTTTGTTACTACCGAACCTAGATGACTTACCCCCTGCAAGAACCGCTATAGTGTATGTCATTTTATTGAAAGTAACATGGGATTTATTATACTCCCATACTGTTCTCTGGCATCCATGAGCCTTTTTTCTTGTTCCGCTAAAATTTGAAATACCATAGCTGGAACTGATTTATAATTCCTGTAATAGCTTATTACCCTCCTGATTTTTTGCAAATTGTTATCAATTCTTATCGAAAATTGCCTTATATAAAGTTCTTTCGGATAGCTTTTGTTTAGAGTTTTATCGAAAAGTTTGTAAAGTGATTCATATGAGGGAATATAGCCATTCGGAGCCTCTATTGCGTTAACGTCACCTCTGGCGCGCATCTCCATCCATTTAAACCATACACGCTTATCCGTTTTTTCTGTCAGGAATTCTCCAGAACTGTCTTTCAAAAAATAATTCACAGCAAAAATTCTTGGAGGTGTTTTAAGGGTTGAGCCAAAGTCAATATAGTGCTTAAGGTAGTCACCTATATTTACAGATAAAAAGTCAAATATTGCCATTGGATTAAATTCTTTAACGTCTGTTGCGCCTATTGTTGCAGCAGTGCTCTGTGATTCTATTGATGCTCCATAAACTATCACGCCATGGTTCCAATTAAATGATTCTTGTACAGGAACCCATGTATCATAATCTCTTCCGCCATAAACTATTCCCTTTATGGGCACCCCTGCAGGGTCATCGTATGCCTTATCCAGATTGGGAAAGCTCTGCAAGCTTACCGTGAACCTGGCATTTGGATTGGAGACTGGCATACCTCTGTGCCAAATTCCAGCAAAATTTTTACCACCATCCGGGCAATCAAGGCCATCTCCATTCCACCTTATTGCACCATCAGGTGTTATGAGCACGTTTGAGTAAATGACCTCTGTCTGGCTGTGCAATACATCCCATATGATTGGGTCATCCTTGCTGTTTATGCCATCTATTACGCCGAAAACCCCCCTGTCTACATTGACTGCTCTAACTTCCCCATTAACGTTTTTTAATATAGCTATGTCATCACCAACCAGAGATTCACCAGGCATCATGGCTGTTGAGGTCTTTCCACATAGGGAAGGATATGCGCCTGTAAAATAGCTCCTCCTTCTATTATTATTAATTCCCAAAAGTAACATATGTTCCATGAGGAAATTCTCCTTAAGCCCTCTTCTAATTCCTATCCTGAGAGCAAGTTTTTTTAACCCAACTGTATTGCCTGCATATTGGGTATTAATGCTATAGGAAATTTCATTGTCAACATCAATCAGGATCATCCTTTGGTCAACGTTCTTGGATACATTATTTTCCAGTTCACCTTCTGAATGCACAAAAAGGAATGGCTTACTTTTCATTGGCTTTAAAAACATATCATATGCGTTCCTGTAAAGCAATTCTTCGGAGTGCATCACATAGCTGGAATCAGTTATCTGTACTGCAGGGATAGAAAAATCAGAGTATTTAGGGCCAAGAATATAGAACCCGACAAGCATTTCCTTTCCTTTCATTATTCCACTCAGTAGTTTTATGGCTGCATCAACAGCCTGTTGTCTTTTTACGTAGTTTTTTATACCTTCAATTTCGCTTTCGGCTGCTATGTAGGTGCCATTCCTGTCACGAGCCTGGTCATTAACTCCATCAAAATGTACTGTCTGGTATTTGTTCTTTGTGGGAAACTCTTCATTTTCAACCAAGGCCTTGTTTCTAATATATTTGACGTCAGCTTCTGTTCCCGAATTTATAAAAATACTTGATGGGGAACACAAATCGTTAAATTTAGATATCCAATCTACTACGTTTTTATCATAAATTTTAGATAGCTTTAACTTGTTTTCCTCATTTAGCTTGCTATTTAGGTCATTCAACTGGCTGTCCATAGGGGAACTTATGCAAATCCATTTTAAGTTTTTCTGTCAATAAACAGGTGAACTACCCCGCCCTTGCGGACGGGGCCACGCCCGCTTGTTTGGAGCTTCAACGGCAAT
>JARVJW010000098.1 GCA_029775955.1 Nitrososphaeria archaeon
CCTTCAGTATTTCCTTTATCTTCATATATATTATAGCTCCTTATAAAGGTCATCGTGGCTGTTTCTATCCCAGCGGCATTGTCACCAATGTATAGGTATGGGAGAACAGTGTTAGATTGTATTTACGAATAATAACATAGATTTCCAAGGGATAAATATGCTGACAAATACTGCACATTTTGCAACATTTTTCTAAAGTATATTAGGCTCTTTGTGTTTTATAAAAATCCCGTTTCTCAAATCAGCGAACGCTTGTTCAAGTTGTTCCTGTGTGTTCATGACAATTGGGCCATACCATGCTATTTGCTCTCTTATTGGCCTTCCTGCAAAAAGCAGGAACCTTGTTCCCACCTCGCCAGCGCTAACATATATTTCTTCCCCATCCTCTGACAGCACATATGCCCTATGCTTCTCAAACTTCACTCCATTTATTAACCCTTGGCCTATGAACGGGTAAACAATTGTTTTAAATCCCTGAAGCGTATTTATCCTAAATTCAGACCATGGTTCAAGCATTATATCCATGTACAGGGGGCTACTATTGCCTGAGAATGGCACCGCACCATCATATTGCTTATATTTGCCTGCAATAATTTTAGCTGAGCCGCCATTATCAAGGCCAATTACCGGAACGTTTTGCGGTTTAATCGACCTATATGCTGGCCAGCTCATCTTAAGTGTGGATGGCAAGTTTATCCACAGCTGAAAACCAAAAACTGCGTCATGGTTTACTTTGATGTATGCTGCCCCATCTTCCCTGCTAATGGGCCTGGGCATTTCCTGATGATATATGCCACTTCCTGCCGTCATCCACTGCAACTCATTAGGATAAATTACTCCTCTATTACCTTCGCTGTCTTCGTGTTCCACCTTTCCATCAAGAAGGTATGTAACAGTTTCAATACCTCTATGGGGGTGCCAGGGAAAGCCCATTATATATTCCTCAGGATTTGTAGAACCAAAGTTATCAAGCAGAAGAAATGGGTCTGTAAATGGCGCTGAACGCATTCCCCCAAACACTCGCTTTAATCTTACTCCTGCACCATCCGAAGTCTCTTGAGCTATGTAAATTATAAAAATACTCTTTAGCATATATCTTTCATTGATTTCCTATTATTAATTTTAACTGGTTTTTTACAGTTTGCTCCATTTTGCTATAAATTATAGTTATTCAATGAAAATTATCAACACTCTAATGGTAGAAGGATCATAAGCTGCTTATAATAGCTACACTTGCTGGGGGAGAGTAAAAAACTCTATCTGAACATCTCAACCAGAAATGGTTCCAGATTAGCGCCAGAAGAGTCCTAGATTCATGCATTATAGCTCTAATGCAGAGGCTGCACAAGTACTGGTAAGTGGAAAAGCTTCAGAAGGCAGTTGGCATGTGCAAATCCTACAGCTAAACTATTATATTGACAATTGGATTATCATGCAATAATGAAGATTTTGGATGCAGATTATCGCTCAAAATCAATTAAATTAAGGCTTGATAATGAGGACGACCTGTGGGATTTTTATAATTTTCTATATAAGGATGATGATCTAATCGGGAGAACTACGCGGGAAATTAAAACTAATGACACCAGTTACAGGAGAAGCGTTACCGTCAGAATTAAGGTGGAATGGGCTGAAATGCAACCAATGAGCAGCAGGTTAAGGGTGCATGGCATTATTACTGATTGCCCTGATGACATTGAAATTAAGGGCAAACATCATACAATAAACCTAGATCAGGGCTCTATTGTAACGGTGGTAAAAGAAAATAGCTGGAATCAACCAGATATAAACAGAATAAAGGAGGCTGAAAAAAGAACCAGGATAAATTTGACCATAATATCAGTGGACAATGAAGAAGTTGCTGTAGCAAAAGTGACCAACAGCGGCATGTCAATTTTGATGCAAAAAGCAATTGATTTAAGGGTTAAGGGGCATCCTGACTCAAATGAAAATAAAAAAAAGGGCGTTATAACGGAAGTTGCAGAAGAAATTTCGAAAATTGTTGATGGACAGAAGCCTGATTTTATCGCACTTGCGGGGCCGTCTATGTTAAAAAATGAATTCTTAGAAGGGCTAAAGCCTAAGCTTAGGAATAGGGAAATCATATCAGTGGATACATCTTATGGCGGTGTTGCAGGCATAAATGAAGCGTTAAAAAGGGACACATTAAACAAGGCAATTAAAAACTTGCAAGTTCTTGAAGAAATTTCCATCATGGAAGAATTTAATGCCAGGATAAGCAAAAATTTGCCTGTTAGTTATGGCATAGATAACATTGAGATTGCTACAAACTTTAGGGCAATAGAATATCTGTTTGTTCTTTCAAGTATGCTCAATGACCCACTCACAAGAGATAGAGTTATAAAGGTCATGGATGATGTTGAAAAAAAAGGAGGAAATGTTAAAATTTTTACTTCTGATATTAATGCCAGAGCTTGGTTAAAGAGTTTTGGCGGCATCGCAGCATTTCTAAGATTTGCGGTTCAGTAATCCAGCACGTTATATATTTTGTAATTTTTTAATCTTTCCCTCCCATTCAGGTAATTAAGCACAACTAGATATGCAAGGGCACTTACCTTGGCTCCTGCAGCTTGTAGCAAATCAACTGCTGCAAGTGTCGTTCCGCCAGTAGCAAGAAGGTCGTCAACTAGTAACACATTTTCACCTCTTTTAAAAGCATCCTCGTGAACTTCAATAGTTTCCTTGCCATATTCAAGCTCATACGTCATGCTCTTCTTTTTCCATGGCAATTTGCCAGCCTTCCTTATTGGAACAAACCCAACCCTTAACATTGACGACAGAGGAGCACCCACTATAAACCCCCTGGCCTCAATTGCCGCAACCTTATCTATTTTTTCCATAAATAACTTCTTGGCAAGAAAATTCAGCGCAAAATCAAATGCTTCATAATTACCAAAGAGAGGTGTTAGGTCCCTAAATATTACCCCCTTAATAGGATAATCTTTAATTTCCCTGATGTAGGATTTAAGATCATTGCTTGACCTTATCACTCCTTTATTTTTAAAAGGCTACCTTATAAGCCTATATTATTTTAATAGTGATGGGTAAAAGTGCCTTTTGCCTTTTATGTTTTTTAAATTGTCCCACTCATTCAGAATTTTAACTGCTTCATTGCTCACCTCTATCATCCTGTCAACGCCTGCATTCGGTGTAAAATCTCCTGAAGAGCGGTTAGCTATTGCAGCAAATATGGCCCCTGCCCTGACACCATATACTGAAGATAGTGTAAATAGAGTTGATGACTCCATCTCCATGTTTATTATTTTTAGCCCACGTAGCACATCGACTATTTTAGAGGAAAAACTGCTTGTAAACCCCCCGTATCCAGGCCTGCCTTGCCCCAAGTAAAAGCTGTCAGTGGAATATGTTAGACCTGTCCAGTACCTCACGCCCACTGTTTCCGCTGCTTCTATGAGTGCTGATACAACTTCATAATTTGCGACAGCTGGGTACCCGAGCGGTGCATAAGCGCGAGTTGCACCATCAGCTCTGAATGCGCCCAATGATATAATTAAGTCGCCAATTTGCACTTCATCGTTCATGGCACCAGTTGTGCCAGTCCTAATTAGCGTATCAACCCCCACCCTCAGAAGCTCTTCTATTGCAATTGCTATGGCACCAGACCCTATGCCTGTCGATGTGCAGGCAAGTTCTACACCTTTATACTTTCCCTTATAGGTCAAATATTCCCTTTCTTGAGCTACTAGCTGACTTGTTTCCCAGCTTTCCGCAAACTTCTTTACTCTATCCGGGTCCCCTGGCAGAAATACAAACCTTGGGATAGAGCCCTTTTCAATCCTTATGTGGTAGAGCTTTTCACCAACCTTCGGTTCCTCTGCTTTCTTCATGCGTGATATTTTCAAGCAGGTCTATAAATACTTTAAAATTCTGCGCATCCTTGATTTGGCAGCTCAAGCTTTAGTTCATCATTAATGCATACACTTCCTTCGTGAGCTAGAATCAAAAGGGAAAGAAACATTCTTATAACATCAATAACACTCATGCCTCTTATAAGTTCGTAAAAGGCAATACTTCCTCCCTTTAACCTTTCAAGTATTGTTTTCTTGTAGCTCATCAGTTCTTCAAGCATCAGCGTCTCTGATATTACCGAGGCATCGATTGGTTCTATTGATTTTGGTCCTTCCATCCCTTTTTGGTTCAAAAGCTGAGACACCATCTCCCTGAAGGCTTCCATCAACTCGTCTATGTCTCCAGTGCTCAGTTCCACGGGATATGAGGGCTGTATATCTATTGCTGGCCCCTCAAAAATAGGCGCTCCTGGTCTCGATTCCTTGGCCTTATAAAATATTCTTCCTGCCTTCAGCTTGTAAATTATGCTTGAGGTTGATACTGCGACACCGCTCAGCCTGAAGTCCACCATCTGCATCTTCGTTGCATAATCCCTGAATATTTCCAGCAATACATAGACCTTAAGGTTCCAGGGGTCATACCTGCGCAGGGAATCCGGGTTAAGCAGTATTCTGAGAGCCTTGTCCCTTTCCTCCTCCATCCACAATCCTCTCCATATTTAACCGTGCTATGTAACTCGACCCCCCTTTTTCATATACACCAATTATATTATGTGCTTTTGATAAGATCGTGTCCTTGAGCGAAATCAAAAGTATCTGGGATGTTTTTCCCCATTTATTTAAAAATTCACCAAGGCGCTCAGCGTTGCCAGCGTCCATATTAGCGTCTATTTCATCAAACAGGTAAAAGGGGGATATATATGCTGACTGCAAGGCCATAAGAAAGGCAACGGAAATTACTGCCTTCTCACCTCCACTCAACGATGCCGATTCGCGAGGCATCTTATCCCCAAACTTGGCAAGCATAAACACTCCCCCTGAAAATGGGCTGTCGGGGTATTCAAGCTCAAGCCATGCCTCTCCTACTGCGAGTTCCCTGAACACAGACCTGAGTTCCCGGTCTATCTTTTCGAATGCCTTTATGAACGCCTCTCTCTTTTGCCTGTCTATTTCCTCTATAAAGTTAACTATTGATTCCCTATCCCTTTCCAGCTCATTCCTCCTAACTGACGAATCCTTGTACGAAGTGTAATATTCCTTATAATCGCGCACTGCTACCATATTGAGCCTAAGTTGGAGGTCATTTAGCTCTGCCTGTAGCTCTGTTATAACCTGCCCATAATCCCCATATAGGTCATACTGCTCTAAGGCAATAGCTTGATATTCGGCATTTAGCCCCTGCAGGTCATTCGCGTTCTTCTCAATGGCGCTCCTTACCTTTGAGAGTTTTCTTTCATTTTCTTTAAGCTTCCTGAGGACTTCTGACCTTGTATCCTCTGCAGATTTTGACCCACTGTCCTTAATCATCTCCCTTATCGAGGATAATTCATTTTCAAGAGCTTGGACCCTTGTTTCAAGCTCCTTCTTTGTAGCTTCAATTACTTCAATCTTCTGCGTTGCTTCCAACTCCTCGGAGTCAAGCTCTTTTACTCTTTGTTCCTGCTGGCTTTGTGATTCTTGTGTAATGCTAAGCTTTGCCCTGATTTCCTCAATTTTTGCCCCAAGTTCCATTTCCTTCCCCCTGAGCTTTATCAGGTCCTGGTTCATTTCCATCATCTTTCCCTGAACTTCTCTTATCTTGTCTTCCAGCACGCCTGGATCCGTGGCTTTTATTTCCAAACTTATCTGGTTTAACTTTGATTCCATTTCCTGCTGCTTTGATGTCAGCGATGAAAGTGCCTGTGCAAACTTCTCTATTTTTTTCCTTTTTTCCTCTATGCTGGCATTTATGGATTCTAGCCTCTTGCTCAGCCCATCCACAACCTTGCTCTCCATCTTGTATATCCTGTAAAGAGCTTCTGCCTGCTTCTTGCTTACTTCTCTATTTATAGATCTGCTCTCAAGCTCACTATTTATCTGGTGAATTTCAAACATGAGCTTCTTTAAAACGCCATTTTTCTCCTTAACCACAGCAGATAGCCTGTTTATGGTCTTCCTGATTTCCCTGAGCCGGTGCGCACTTAACCTGTCTGAAAGTTTCATGCTTGTAATGTAGCCTAGCTCTATCATTCCTTTCCCAAAAATTGCACCATCTTCTCGTATCCATGAAGAGCAGCAGGCTGATTCCTTTATGCATACATTACCAAACAGCGTTGTGACCATGGGTTCCAGCTTCTTTTCAAACTCCATGACACTAACTATGGAATCCTTGCACACTTCCGAATTACTGAACATTGAAAGAAGTAGAATCCTGCTTCTGGGCAGGTTCTTCATTGCATTTTCAAGATTTTGGTCAAAGCTTTCAAACACAAAGGGGTTACCCAAGGCTTCTATTGCAGCTCTTACCTGGGGCCTGTATCCCTGCTTCGCGTTAATTAGGTCTCCAATTCTGCCAAGGTAAGCTCTAAAAACGCCAGAATCAAAAAGCTCCTCGGCTGCGTCAGGTGACATCTTTGAAGTTAGCCTGTTAAACGCCTCTTCTATGCTCACTTCTTTAATTGATTTCAGTATAACTTCATTGGCCTCCCTTAATCCGTCAATCACAGCCTCCCTAAATGTGGAAAGTTTCTGGAGCCTTGCCAACAACTCTGAGACCTTTTCAGATTCATCTGAGCTAACGCCCTTAAGAGCATTTATCATAGATTCAAGTTCGCCTTTCACCTCGGTTATCGATTCAATGTTTTTTATCAACTGGTCCATTTTTTCCTGCTCGTCCTTAAGTGAGTCACCCATTTTTGCAAGTTTACTGCTTATTTCCTCCTTTCTTTCTCTAACTTTTCCGAGTAGGCCAAGCATTTTTTCCTGTTCCACTTGCAGATTTGTTCTCTTTGCCCTGTTTTTCTCATAATCAGCATTTATTAAATTCAACTCTTTCTCTTTATTTTTGACTTCATTTGAAAGTTCCTCCTGCTGCTTATTTATCCCTGCCTTTTCGCTCAATATTTTTTCCATATCCGCCTGCAGCTGGGCTTTCATCGAGTTCAAATTAGAAATTACACCCTGAACTCTTGCCTTTTCATCCTTTACCTGCAGCAGCATTTTGCTGATAAATAAAAGCTCGCTTTCCTGAGAGGCGTAGCTTGCCCTGGCATTGGAGAGTTCAGTTATCTTTGCTTCAGTTTCCTGATTTATTGTAAGTGCTCCCGCGTTCAGTAATCTCTGGACCTCAGCTTCAAGCTTGCCATTTTCCTCTAGAAGTTCACTTTCCTCCTTTTTGAGTAATTCCAGTTCATTGGTTTTGTTTTGCACCTTTTCTGCAATCATGGATTTCCTGTATTTCTGCAGTTCTCGCTGCAAAAATTCATATCTTAGCTGATCGTTTCTCTCACGTTCAAGTTTGATCATGCTTTCTCTTCTCTCGTCAAGCTTGGCAAATATAACTGCTAACTGTGAATCAGCTTCCCTGAGCCTCTGCACAGCTTCCCCCTTTCTGTCATCGTAAGCCCTTATGCCAACTGTGTCCTCCAGCATTGCCCTCCTTTCAGCAGGCGTTGTTTCAGCTATTCTATTAAGAGCTCCCTGCGGCACTATATTTATGCTGTCAAATGATATTCTAGCGGAAAGCAAAAGGTCAATTATTGCATTTCTTGTGCTTCTTTTTCCATTTAGAAAGTATTTTTGGGAACCGTCCTCTAACAGCTCCCTGGTGATTACAACAGTTTCCTCCTGTACTGGAAGCGCATGATCATTATTTACGATATGGATAGAAACTCTTGCCTGCTTTATTTTCGCCCTTTCATTAATCAGGGAGCTCATCTTGCTTTCTCTCAGTGATTTAGGGCTGTTTTCACCAAGCACAAACCTAATTGCGTCAATTATATTGGATTTACCACTTCCGTTCTGACCAGAAACAGCATTAAACCCAGGGGTAAACTCAATCGTAACATTTTTCTCGAATGATTTAAAACCCCTGACCTCCAGCTTAGATATGTAAACCAACGCAATATATAATAAATTACTATCATTTATCTTTTTTCAGATATTTACTAATTTTTTAGTATTCTACCAAAAAATTAATAAATAAAAAGATTTTTATAGTTTTATGATAGAAAAAAAGCGCCTTGCATTAGTAACTACAGTTGTCGCTGCTTCTGCCGTGTTAGAACTCCTGCCACTGAAACTTTTTTTCCCATTGCTTCCATACCTGACATTTGATATAGGTGAAGTGCCAATATTTTTCCTGGTGTTCTATGATGGCATAACAGACGGCGCCATTGCGTCAATTTTGCTTACAGTTCTGCTTTTTATTTTCGGCACATTTGTGCCCATAGGGCCTCTGCTTAAGGGGGCTGCAGTAATTTCGGGAATTATTGGCGCCTGGGCTGGTATGAAGGTCAGGCGTTCAGCTTATATTTCATTTGTTTTATCCACGCTCTTGAGAGTAATAGCTATGACTGCCTTTAACTATGTGCTTATTGAATATTTTGTACCAGGCTTCCTGTTATTTTTGCCAAAATACATCAACTTCATGTCACCAATTGTTGCAGTTATTGTGTTAACTGCGTTTTTCAATATTTTACAAAATATCATATCTTTTGTCCCAGCCTATGCTGCCTGGGCCAGGTTCAGAACAACCTGAGGGTCCCTGGAGCGCCTTTTATCCAGCTGTTATCCGAAAGCTTTCTGAGCATTTTTTTCTTGTATGCCTGCTCTATTGATGACCCTTCAATGATTTCACTTAGATATTTTATGGTGGATTCATATACGTCCCTGTTCACAGGGTAAGGAACGCCGTCCTTTCCACCATGCGCAAATGAAAAAATTGCCGGATCCTTCCACGATGGTCTTGCACCATATATTAGTGAAGCTGTCAACGATAGAGCCCTTACAGCTGCTGGGCCCATACCCTTCACAAGCAGTAGCTCTTCGTAGGTTGACGGTGACACAGAATTTATAATGCGTAGCAGCCTTTTATCAAAGAACCGTTCAAGATGGAGTGATGGCTTACCTGAAACCCAGTAATCCAGGCCAGAACCTGAACTTAAAAGCTCTAACGTTGCCTTCCTGTTATCAGCAGATTGATCCGTCGCTAAATTTAGCACGTGCCTACCAGGGTCAACGGCTGCTATTCCGTTATTTGGGTCTTGCAGCAGATTCTTGTTGTCTTCACCCATTATATGATATCTTCTCGCGTATTTGTTCATGTAATTCATTCCCTGCTGGACCACTGCCCACTCCTTCTTTTCAGATATTAGCATCCAGTGTTGATATATTGCATACCCATCCTGTATTGCTGTCCCATCTACTTTTGCTGAGAGCGCGCTATTATGCCTAAAATAATCAGAGCTCAGGTTAAAATTGCTTGCTATTGTGTTTATTTCATTTTGAATCGTTCCGCTTTCTCCTTTACCTCCGGCAAGTTTGAGACCGACTTCCTCTTTTAGCAAAGCCTCCTTGAGGGCAGCCATGGTCACTGTTGTCAGACCACTGCTGTGCCAGTCAAATCCAAGCACGCTACCAAAAGCCTGAAACCAGTATGGGTCTGAAATCTTTTTTATTACTTCACCTGTGCCACCGTCATCTATCATGAGCTTAACTATTTCTCCTGAAAGCATTACCATCCTTCGATAAAGCCACTCAGGTGCTCTTCCCCAGTGCAGCGGAAGATCAGCTGTGCCACTTAACAAGTCTCCCCTCTAACCTCGGCATTTTATAAAATTACTTTTTTCAAAATATTAAAGTTTGTCGTCGAATTGTTACATAAATTAAAAGCCCATTTTAATTATTAAAATTATAGTAGGCAGTTTGAAGCACTTAACTATTATAAGCACTGCGAATTTTTAAAAATGCGCTCCTTTCAGTATTTATAAGTTAAAGTATTTATATACCCCTTTTATTAAATTATATGCGTTGCCTAAGACTTTAGCCACTATAAGTATTGAAAATGTAGTTACGTCAGCGTCTGTAAATCAACCAATAGAATTGCTCCTGATAACAAAGCTTTTTCCAGATGTTGAATATCACCCTGAACAGTTCCCGGGACTTGTTTTCAGATTAAAATCTCCAAAAACCGCTACATTGATATTTAGCTCTGGCAAAATGGTTTGCACTGGAGCAAAAAGTGAAGCACAAGCCAAAAAGGCTGTTGAAACTGTCGTTCAAAAACTCAGAAAATCTGGCATAGAAATTAGAAACGAGCCAATTATCGAAATACAGAATATTGTTGCCTCTGCCGCTCTGGGTGGAAGAATAAATTTGGAAATGGCAGCACAAACACTTGAACATAACATGTATGAACCAGAGCAGTTTCCCGGCTTAATATACAGGATGGAAGACCCTAAAACAGTAATTCTTCTATTTGCAAGTGGAAAACTAGTGTGCACTGGAGCAAAAAAGGAAGAGGAAGTATACAGGGCAGTTACAAAGCTCCACGAGCTTCTAGAAGAAAAGGAACTGATGTCTTATTAATAAATATATTTATAAATAAGTTTTTAAAAATACGTAAGGTTGTCATTTACAAGTTTATTTAAAAGGGGAGAAGACAAGCTGCTAGAGCAGATTCTGCAGTATTATATTACTTTAGAATCATGCTATGATAACCTTCAAAAGTACTTGGGCGAAATAAGGGTTGGTGAGGGGTCTGATGGGACATATAAATTGATAAGCGACCTTGAAAAGAACGCCGATGATATACATGAAAAACTGGCTGAAAGCATAGCGTCAGGCAGTTTTTTCTCATATATAAGGGACGACTTTCTCCAGCTTCTTGAAAAAATGGATAATATTGCAGATTACTCTAAGGATGTGGCAAAGATCTTTAAGGAATACAATATAGAAACAGCTTCAATTCAATACCTCTTTGATAAAAGCCAGTTCATAGAATTTACAGCAGCAATTAAGGAAACACTTACCAGCTTTGAGGATGTCTTAAGGAGCATTAAAAAATCTCACCCAAATGAGTTATTAGTTAAGGTTAAGAATGTAGAAAGCAATGAAGAAAAGGCTGATTATATAAAGGACAAGGTGCAAATATCAATACATAATAACTCCAAGGGTCTGTCTGTACTTGATGTGATAACTCTGAGAGATATAGTAAATATGCTTGACAATGTAGCAGACAGTGCAGAGGATTCATCTGATATAATAATACAGCTAATAGCAAAGGGATATAAATGACCATTGACTTTATAGTTGAAATTACCCTGCTTGTGCTTTTACTTTACCTTTTCGGACTTAACAACGGGTCCGTATTTGAAGGGGGACTCTCTGGTAGCGGCATGTATAACTACGCTAGTGCAGCAATTATTGTTGGGATTGGGATATTTCTGGGCACATTGATTCAAGGAAGGTACACTGGCACATTTGCAGAGAAAATGGGAGGTGCTCTTTCAGGCAATGCTGCAATAATCCTGCTGTTGGTTCAACTGGCACTGTTTTTAGCATTTACTTTCGTAAATTTGCCTCTGAGCATTACGCAGTCCCTAGTCGGCGGATGGTTATCAGTGCTGCTCATTCTTGGGATAATAATCAAGCCTGGACCCATTGACTCGCTTTTTTTATGGTGGGTGGTTTCACCGTTTATAGCAATGGCCTTTACAGCCATCTTTTACAAGGCCATAAGGCGCCTCTCATTTCATTTTACAATATCTTCGGTTAGCTATACATCACGTGTAACCGCTCTGGTATTGGTATTTTACACTTCATTTGTGCTTGGGGCCAACAACGTAGGCTTTATCATGGGAGCTTTTGGGCTTAATTATTTGATATTAATTTTACTTGCAATAGCCGCATCAATAGGTGCCCTTGGAGCTTCTAGGATGTCAAAAGCGATAGGCGAAGACCTCATTATGGCAGGGCCTTTGGGAATAACCTCTGCACTTTTAGGAGGCACCACGGTGCTGCTCTTCCTTACCTATCTTGGACTCCCAGCATCACTTACTACAACCATACTTGGGGCACTGATAGGTGTGGGCATCGCGTCCAAACCAAGGCTATTTAACAGAAGGTACCTTGTGCTGGTGATTTTGAGCTGGATTATGGCCTTTGTATTAGGGTTTGCCATAGTTTATGGCGTCTTTGCTCCTTTAAAGGTGTTGTTTCATTTCTGATTTACAAATATTAGAAAAAGCTCCATGCCCTCAGGCATGGGATAAATTGCGACCAATAAGTTAATAAATAACATAAAGTGTTGGCACGATCAAAGTAGGCAGGGTATTCCCGAATACACGCCTGTAGAAAGTGCTTCGGCAGCTAAACTCTCAAAAAGAAGTCTACGAGTTTTTACTCTATGAAGCAGGGACCTCTGACCGCTTGCGATGTAGAGGCTGTCAGATGTAGAATATGCCTTATTTTGCACTTTCAAATGGGTGAGGGGTTCGAAATAGCTACTGTCTTATCCGAAATCATTCCGCCCCCCGCTCAAGAAATGATGGGCCCATCATTATCTCCCTTTTAGGTACCTGAGGTAACTCCTGGTGTTTCAAGCTTGCCAATTTCAAAGGCATCGTGAGGTCTTGTTAATGAATTCATCTATTGAATTGAAAAACTTTCAAATATATTAAACTTCTCATCTCAGGATGGTCAACACTTCCTAAAACGGATGCCCATCCACTAACTAAGTTAATCCCCTTACCTGTTTAAATAGAAAGTTGTTCCATGGTAGGATCTGCTCAGGTTGCCATATTTTCCAATTGCTTCTATCAATGTATTCACTGAATATTCTGAGGCGTTGGTTTATGCCATAGCTTACAATGAACCTTGATGAATAATCCTCGTAGGAAATTAGCCACAAACCTTTCAACCTTGGATCTGTGCTAATCAACGTGCCACAGCTCCTGGAGTGCTCACTTTTATACCCACTTCATGGGCTCACTCACTGCGAACCGGCATCCTTGAGGATCTGTTGCACTCTGTTGTTATCAATATGCAAGTAAGTTTTCATGATTCCAAGCACTTATTTTGTACCTTTTGTAAAGGTTAATGATGTTTCCCCTTTCATTATAAGTAATTGCTTGGCCTTCTTGAGCTCAGGCATTGCGCATTTCTCCCTGTAAAGCTGCTGCACCCTGCTGATACCCTGTACAACTACAATTCCTTCGTTTGTAAGCTTCCCTTCATCATTTGCCTAAATGATCCACTTGATTATGTTATGATCATACCTCTTCATAATATTTAACCAATAGTTGCTTAAGTTGTTTTTATTAACTAAATGTTCACTTATGGCCTATATACAATATCACAACTTTGAATCAGCAATAATGGATGCCTGTTAGAGTAAGGTTCACACCTTAACTGCCAACAAGGTTGAGATGCGCGGTAAATGAGCAATGTTTGAAACCCAGCGACGTCGCAATTTATTGCTAACAGGTTAGGAACCGGCCGGGGTGGAGACTGAACCTCTATTTGTCTAACATGATGAGCGAGTTGGCCGATTAAGCAAGAAACTCACATCCTTGGGTAGTTGTCGAGATATGCAAGCACACTATCGATCTTTTAGGTAAATTTATAAAACCAATGTGCAGAAAGAGTTCTATGCTTTACCCTCCTCAGATAAATTATGAAAGGCCTGAAAGTATTAGTGAAGCGTTATCTCTACTCAATGAACATTCAAGACCCTTCCTGATAGCAGGTGGCACTATCGGCGTATTAAATCTGAAAAGAAGGGCTTTAAGCCCAGACTTGGTGATTGACATTGGAAGGTTAAAAGAATTGAAGGGGATAGATTTTAGGGACGAAAAGTACAGAATAGGTTCAGCTGTTAAAATTTATGAAATAATAGATTCCGAGTTTAATGGGCCAGGTTTTTCTCTTTTAAAGAAGGCGGCCTCCAGCGTTGGGGATCCGTTACTTAGGAACATGGGAACTGTTGGAGGTAACGTTTGTATTGGAGACCCAAGCAATGACCTACCACCAGCCCTACTTGCGCTTGGCGCGGAACTCAATATAGTAGGTAAAGCCGGCTCTAGAAACTTGAATATATCAAGCTTTTATATTGGTCCTTACAGGAATTTGCTTGCAAAAAATGAAATACTTGGTTCCATAAATTTTGCTGAACCTGGAAAGGGGTATCGATGGTTCTATTACAAGCATTACATAAGGCACCTTGACCATTCTGTGGTTAATGTCGCGGCGCTTGCAAAGGTGGAAGGTAAAAAAATTGATGATTTAAGAATAGCCATTGGTGGCATGTCTGTTAGAGTTCCAACACTAATTGAAACGTCATGGATAAAGGGGATAACCGCTGGTCAAGAAGAACTGCAAAGGGTAGTAAAGTTAGCTTCGGAAAAGTGCTTGTGTTTGGATGACAGGCATGGGTCAGCAGAGTATAAGAAGAACATGATCGAAAAAGTCACCCAAATGGCATTTTTATCAGTAGTTGGGGGCGTGCTATGAAAATAAAACTTAACGTAAATAGTGAGGATTATACAGGAGATGTTGAACCAAGGTTGCTGCTGGTTGACTTTTTGCGTGATACCTTGGGGCTCACAGGCACCCACGTAGGGTGCGAAACAGGCAGCTGTGGTTCATGCACAGTGCTGCTTGATGGAAGGCCTGTCAAGTCATGCCTAATGCTTGCCGCGCAGGCTGACGGTTCCAGAATAATTACTATCGAAGGAATTTCAAAGGGGGAAGGCATGAATAGGGTTCAGAAATCTATTTCAGAATCCAAAGCGCTTCAGTGTGGGTTCTGTGCGTCAGGGATTGTCATAGCTGCTACATGGTTTTTAGAAAGAAATGAAAATCCAAATGAAAGTGACGTAAGGGAAGCACTTTCTGGAAACATTTGCAGGTGCACGGGGTATCAGCCTATAGTTGATGCAGTTCTTAACGCTTCAAAGGAGGTTAAATAAATTGGAATATACAGATAGGCTAATCAAGGGTCATGGGAAGTACGTTGCTGATATAACTTTACCAGAAATGCTCTACATGGAGGTTGCAAGGAGCAAAGTAGCAAGGGGAAACATAATTTCAGTGAAGGGCGGCATTACTGCTTCAGATGCAAACTTTTATCTGGGGTCTTCTGGCGAGGGCTATGGCGAAGCAAATGTAGCTGTAAGGCAGCCTGTTTTGGCAGAAAAATATGTCAGCTATTATGGCCAGCCTGTTGCGGCCGTTTACGACAGCAATAAATATGTAGCAAGGGATCTTGTTGAAACAGTTGAAATTAAAACAGAGTATCTAGAGCCCGTTGTTACGCTTGACCAGGCGTTAAAACTTCCACCTATACATCCATCCATTACCAGCAACAGGGCATCAGAATTTATCCTTGGAAATGAGTTTACCAATAAAGGTGACGTTGAAGTGGAGGATGAGCTTTATCTTGAAAGGGTGATTACTGACCCGCTTGAAACTCGTGGCATAGTTTCCTTTTACAGAGACGGTATTCTTAACGTTTGGATATCTACGCAGTCAGTTTACAGTATAAGGGATGGGCTAAGTGCCTCCCTTGGGCTGCCCAGGGCTGCAATCAGAGTAATGCAGGCAGATACAGGAGGCGCCTTCGGATCAAAGAGCGCAGTTTATCCTGAATATGTAATTGCATCCTATATTTCCATGAAAACCGGCAAGCCTGTAAAGTGGATAGAATCAAGGGAAGAACATTTGATGGCCAGCAGGCCAGGAAGAGGCGCGCTTGGCAAGTTAAAGCTTTCAGCAACAAGGGAAGGTAAAATAGTTGGGTTAAGAGGTGAAATAGTAATAGATATAGGGGCATATGGGGATATGCTAGGGCTGAACTCCCCGGCATGGATAGCCAGGCAGCTGACTGGGCCTTACGAAATAGCAAACGCATATTTGAAAGCTATTGCACTGTACACAAACAAAGCGCCTCTTGGGCCTTACAGAGGTGCAGGCAGGCCTGAAGCATCATTTTTTACGGAAAGAATGATTGATCTCTTAGCAGATAAACTTAGCATTGACCCCGCAGAAGTCAGGCTTAAAAATGCAACTGAATCTACATTCAGGTCACCTCTTGGCTTAGTCGTAAACGCCTCAAAGCAATTTCTGGAAAATGGGCTCAGGGAAACTGGCTATTGGAATATGGGTGCCTGCAAAGGGGTTTCGTTCTTCATACTGATTCCGGCAGTGTTTGGAGGTGAAAGTGCCAGAATTTCAGTAAAAGACGGAAAAATAAATGTGTGGCTTGGGGGAAACGCACACTGGCAGAGACACGAGCTATTTGTAAGGAAAATTGTTAGTGAGGTAACTGGTGTGCCAGAAAAATATATTGAGTTAAACAAGGGAAACACCGAAGAGCTAGAATATGGTGTTGGAACGTGGGGCAGCAGGTCTGCGATAGTTGCAGGGCAGGCCGTTTACCGAGCAGCCCTAAAAATCAAGGAAATGGCAGAAAAGGAGGGCAAAGATATTATTTCTGGCACGTACGACTACAGTGCTATGGAAGACATGTCGTTAGATCCCTCAATGATATCATTTTTGCTGACTGTCACTTCGGCAAACTTAAATGAAGTTGGTGACCCCATAGTTAAAAGTTGTACAGCATTTTATGATGTTGGTGAGCCCCTGTCTAAAGTAAGCATAACTGGACAGATAACAGGTGGTCTTGCGCAGGCGATTTCTGAAGTTTTGTATGAATCACAGACCTATAACAAGGAGGGAAAACCTGAAGCTCAGACTATCTCTGAAGCTGGCGTGCCATACGCACAACAGCTTCCCAGGTTCAGCGTTATTATTTCGCAGGGAGGAAAATCAAACACCTTACACGGCGCTAAGGGGGTAGGTGAGGCAGGCACTGTGGGTGGCCTGCCATCA
Source organism: Nitrososphaeria archaeon (assembly GCA_029775955.1). Lineage (GTDB taxonomy): Archaea > Thermoproteota > Nitrososphaeria > Conexivisphaerales > UBA164 > KM4347-05. Next base: position 16,701 of record JARVJW010000098.1, read on the forward strand.
ATTGCTAGAGCTATTGAGAACGTCACAGGAAAAAGGGTAAGGAAATTGCCAGTAATGTATAGCGTACGCTGAATGAATTATATATAATGTATTTATAAGCAATTTTAGTTATAGCTATTGTATGGACGCAGATGACATGCTTGCCTTTTATGAGAGTTGGCCACAGTTATTTTTACCAGTAAAACCCGAATTTAAAACTAAAAGTGCCAATAAAATTATAGCAACTGGCTATGGGGCTTCACTGATCCCGCTTATGATGGTCGGTGAACTATCAAGAGAAGGGTCTATTAAAATACTTCATCCAGGGGAAATGCCGAAGGGTCCAAAATCTGATACAACATTTCTAGCAGTAAGTCATTCGGGGGACACAATCGAAACCATAAATGCTCTGGTCATAGCGAATCGTTTGGGTTATAATTGCATATCTATAGGTGGTGGGGGCATACTTGAGAGGAAATCCAGAGAACTGGGCGTTGAATTTATCAAGGTCAACACAGCGCCTACAAGCAGGCTGGGTTTACCTTACCTTCTTTCAGGAATTTCTCCGGTTGTTGATAAATTGTTTGGGACAAACCTGACAGAAACGTTCCAAAAAATGTTTGAAGATTTATCAAAAACAGTAAGCTCCCTTGGGGCTGAGGCGAAGGCGCTGGCAGAATTTGAGAACGGGTCATCATATGTTGGGCTTTATTTCTCAAACAGCGTCGAAAGTGTTGCCTATAGGCTCAGGTACGTCATAAGTGAAAACGCAAAGGTGCATTCAATATTTGAAAACATAATGGAAGTTGTTCATAATGGTATAACAGCATGGGAAATGACCTATGGATTGCCTGTTTTTATGATAAGGAGCAATCTAGATGATGATATTACTAAGCGCAGGTTTGACTTAATTTCTCAGGCGCTGGGCGCGCTGGGCAACAGGGTCAGGAGCGTATTTGTGAAAAGGAATGAGCTTTTGAGCGCGATATTTATGCTTGACCTTTCAACAGTATACCTTTCAATTTTAAGGAAGGTAAACCCATTTTCAACCCAAACCCAGGCAACGATTAGAGAAAAAATAAAGGCTTACAATGACCAATAAAAAAAGAGGATATGATTGGGAGGACAAGTTAGTCAAGCAATTTGATGCAGCCGGCTGGACATCCATAAGGCTTGGTTCGCCTTCGATTCATTTACCTGATGTTTTGGCAATTTCCAATAGGGAAAACGCGATGGTAGCAATAGAGGCTAAATCCAGCATGGGCGACAGGATAATAGTGAAGAGGGAGCAGATTCTCAGATTATTTGAATTTCTATCAATATTTAAGGTTTACAGGAACAGAACGCCGGTAATAGCAATAAAATTTCTAAGAATTCACGGAAAGGGTCTCGAAGAAAAGTACTATACGGTTTACCAGGTTCCAGATTCCACGCTTATATTTTCGAGAGGTTCAAAACAAATTCCAAAAGGGATAAAAGAATGGCGCCCTCCATTTAGGGTCGATATTAAAAAATGAAATTAACAGTTCTGGGGAGCGGTGGAAGCGTCCAAACATTAGAAAGAGCGTGTGCATCATACATTATTGACAACAAAATTTTGATTGATGCAGGCCCTGGTTCATACAGGAACATGTTGAAAGCTGGCGTTGACCCATTGCAGGTAAGGGTGCTTTTTTTGTCCCACCTTCATGGTGATCATTTCTTTGACATAGGGCCATTAATCTGGGGCATGTCATTCATGCAGCGGACGGAGCCTTTTACCATAGTAGGGCCAGCTGGCACATCAGCTATGGTAAAAAACGTGCTAAGTTTAGCAAACACCCCCCCTTCATTTATGAAATTTGCTATGAAATTTATTGAAATAAGGCCAGGAGATCATTTTGTATCAGAGGGAACAAATGTGCTGACGGCTCCAGGGAACCACGTAATAGAGGATGTAGCTTATAGAATAGGAGACATAAGTTATACAGGTGACACTGCACCCTCAGATTCCATAGTCAATCTGGCAACTGGAAGCAAGTTATTAATACACGAGGCCTCAGGTCTGGCTGAAAGTGAAAGCTTCCTGAAGGAAGTTGGCCACAGTTCATCAAGGCAAGCTGCGCAAATTGCATCAAGGGCAAAGGTTGAAAAGTTGCTGCTTTCCCACATAACACCAGCTGTTTCGAATAAAAAGAATGAACTTTTAAATCAGGCAAAACCAGAATTTAACAATATTGAAATTGCAGAAGACCTTGTTATGCTCTAAAATGTAGGAGCACCCCTAACTGCGAAAACTTCCTTGACCCCCATCTTTGCCAAAATTATTGCGGTTTTTCGATACCCACGGTCTGGCCAGCAAAAGCAAATGGCTCTATCAAAAATGCCGTAGTCCTTTTCAAGATGTTCTTTTTGAAACTTTACAGGTCTGCCATTTTGTGTGACATAAAAGGCATAGTCTGAAGTTCTTCTGGCGTCAAGTATCAAAATGCCGTCCTGGGTAATCAACTTTCTTGCTTCTTCAGGCGTGATTTCTGTTATTTTCATTGTTTAACCCCCATTGCATAGGATAATGCACTGCTAAATGTAGTTTTTGCCATAAAATTTTGGGCGCAAATTCAGTGAACCGCTTGGCTTTTCTTTCTGGCGTATGTGCTTGCAACCTTTCCCTCAAAATCAGCCAGCACATAAGCATTTAGCAGTTTAGCTTCATCAGGTTCAGCAATAGTTTTTAGTCGCCTGCTCTGGGTATTTCCCATACATATATAATTATCAGCCTGCATTAAGAGCCTCCAAACCTGAATTAGCTTGGCGTCTCCAAGCGTCCTTGTGTAGTCTAGAAGCCTGCATGCCTTATCAAACAGCGTTCTCTGGGCAAGATCAGTATTGAACGCATTGCTCCCGTAATCTATGTCGTGCAGTGCCAAGTTATCTGGTACATAAATTGTGCCATTGGTTACTGGGCTTATAGCGTCACTTATACTACCCAAAGTTATTCCACCCTGTGCTATGTAGTTCATCAGAACTCCAATGAACTTCTCACCCATGTTCACCAGTTGTTCAGCTTCAAGGTAAATGATGCCATCTACATCAGTTAACCCTTCAAACGCGCCTTCATATGCTGCTTCTGATGCTTTTCTATTTCTTATTATTACCCTAATGTCTCCCGACTGCGTTCCGTAGACAAATTTGTGGTTACTGAATCCATCCATTTCTTCTGTCAAAACTGTAGTCGAGCCGCTTGCCTTGGCGGCCTTTTCAACTTGTTCATTGTAAATTAGAAACGGCATAACCGTAACTTCTGAAACTTTTAGGCCAAATTTGTTTAATATCGCGCTATTCATTCTCAACTGTTCGGCCATTTCTTCTACCGAGTTTTTGCACAACGGATAGAGTCCGCTATAAAGCATGGTATTTGCAATTAGTAGCTGACCGCTATTTGAAGCATCCTTTATTTTGTTCAGGAGTTCCGAATAGTACTTTCCTGCATTTTCCAAAAATAACCCGCTGATAGCAAGGTAAACAGGATATCCCTGTTTTGTCATTGACAGCACACCATTAAGTAGAGGTTTATAGGAAAACTTGGCGTAAGCTTCAAACAGTTCCTTTGTGAGCTTTGCGTCGAAGTACCTGTCAACCACATTTGAATCATTAAGTATTTTACTAAATCTTTCATTAATAAATCCCCTGTTCATCCCTAGAGGGGGACTAAAAGATATAACTAAAGATGTTACCAATTTTATGTACTTATTTATTGACTTCAATTAAAAGGGTTTTTGACTAATATAATTGACCTCAAAGTCAACCTTCAGAAATCAAATGCGGTGTAAATTGTTAATGCAATGTGCTAATTGATACTTTGTTGCATTAATTGTACCAGATGATAAATTTTATTTGATATTACTATTTTAACGCCACAAATTTACATTGACCCACCTTGGCAGATAGGGATGAGTATAATGAAAAGCTTGTCGACATTTGATATATTTGTTAATGCTGACCTCCTGATTAACCAAGCTGAAGAGGATGAATGAAGGAAAGAGG
>JARVJW010000163.1 GCA_029775955.1 Nitrososphaeria archaeon
TTGAATGATGTTTGTTACAAAATTTGATTAAAAAATAGTAAGGTGCAGTTAAATTAGTGAGTATTAATATTAATAAAGCAAATTATATCATAAATCTACTTAACATTAAGAAACTACGTGTATCCATAGTGCGTCAGAAAAAGCGTGGTATTTTTGGTCTACTTATGAATGCAAATTTAAACGCCACATAAAGCAGAATAATTCGCTCATGAAAGTATTGAGTTACACCTATTAGACATAGCATAGATTTTCAAAGGTAAATGTTGACATAATTCATAACTTAAAATAATTTTAGTTAAGGTACATCATGCACCGGAATCAAAGGCTTAGTATTACAGGCATCCAACAATATATTTTTAGCAAATTCATAAATGGTTTGGCTGATCATGAGGTAAGCAACCTTGTGCCTATTTTAATCGCAAGTACTGGGTGCTTCATTAACTTCGATGCAACCGTTGAAAAATCAAAGCCATTTGCGATATCAAGAATATCACCTTCATTTAATATCTCCTGAAGCTGGTTAAAGTCGTCATCTGAAGCCTTTTCGAAAACCTTCATTGCCTTGAGGCTTGACCTTATCCTTTTGCCCCACGGGTCATCATATATTCTGTAAAATTCTGAGAGTCTATCAGCTGAAGCATTACCCTCCAGTGACGCGCTTGCTGCAACCCTACCTGCTGCAAGGCCTGCCATAAGTGATGCATGTATTCCTGCTCCAGTAAAAGGAATTACTGTTCCAGCAGCATCACCGGCAAGGATCAAATTGTCCCTTACGGCATCCTTAATTAACCCTCCTATTGGCACCGGTGCGCCTCGATAGTCTATTATCTTAGCATTTCCCAGTTCATCTAAATGCTCCCTGACAAATTTGTCCAGATACTGCTTGGCAACAACACCCCTGACCCCTATCCCCACCTCTGCTATGTCATCAGTTTTGGGAAATATCCACGCATATCCCTTTGGGGCTACGCTATCGCCCAAGTAGAACTTGACAGAATGAGGGTACTGCAGCTTGACGTTAGCCATAATATATTGAACTGTAGGAATTGGCTCTGATTTTTCTCTTATTCCTCCTGCCTTGGCAACTGTTGAATGATATCCATCCGTTCCTATTATTACGTTTGCACTGTATGTATTTATGCTTGTTTTTATCTTAATCTTATTTTCATCCCTTTCAAACCCTTCAAATGTTTCCCTTACATGTATTTCTGCACCCATTTGAGCTGCCCTACTAGCTACTTCCTGTAGAAAAAAAGTCTTGTTGATTAAATATCCTTCTTGGTTTATTGTAACGTATTTACCATTGGGGGCAAAAACCATTGCATTTGCCTTTCTCACGATCAGGGGATAATCAGCCTTTAAACCCATGTCAGTAAATGTTTCAAGTGAAGTAGCTTCCCCACAGGGTTTCCAAGCTGCAATTGCAGGTTCCCTTTCAATTAACAGGGTTTTAGCACCAGTTTCAGCACTGGATTTTGCAGCTGCTACACCTGCGGGTCCACCACCTATTATAATAACATCATAGTCAGGCATTTTAATTTACTTTGTTAAACTGGCTTTATTAACATTATGTAATAAAATTTGTCAACCACTAACCCCTAAAGGAGTTGCTGTCCTTCCCGTAGGCCCGAGCTAACGATTGGCTTGACAGCAGCACTCAGATTTACCTTCAATGTTCCCTGAGGCATTTAACTGAAAGCCACAGTTCAGGCAATTAAAAGGCCTTTTCTATTGTTCTTATTGGTATAACCACATTTTGAGCATTTATGTGTATATCTTGTTTACAAACAACATAGATTTGCCCATGGCTTTGTATTTAATAAATTGCTTAAGGATACTGAGCTTGAATCTCCTTCCCCTGTTTCTCATCTTCTTTGGCTCAAGACGTCAAAAGGCAGGTTCACTCTTATTATAAAGCATTAATCCTCTCTCTTTGCTGCGAGCATGACGAGTGCCCACGTGCAGTAATCTCTTTCTGTTGCATTGATACATTTACCCCCCGCTTTGAATTGAAGGACTTTGACAGAACAGCTACCTATCTGTCCCACAAATTTTACCCCTTTTCTACCTTAACCAGTAAGGACATTTTCCTTTCATTTATGGTAAGCCGGGCATTAGTGTATTGGCCACTATATTTTCCAATCAATGGAGAATTGACAACTGGAAATGTTTACAGTTGTTAAAGAAACTGTAAGTCAGGGTATAACGTTCTATTGTATATGATGGCCTGCGGATTAGCTTGCTCTGTCTGCTTCAGATGCTGCATATTTGTTTGCACCAGAACCGATGGGAGTGTAGGGTCGCTCACCTGTTTGTATGCGCCAGCTTGTTGTATGTCTTTTCAAAGAACCATCTGGCATCTATAAGTTGCTTTCCTGTCTCTAAGGGGAATTGGTCATAGGGAAGCTTAATGGTCCTGAACATTATATTATAGTTTATTAATATTTATTTATGTTTACTTTGTTACATTAACGTTATCAGATGATAAATTTTATTTGATATTTTAATGCTACAAATTTACATACCTTGGCAGATAGGGATGAGTATAATGAAAAGCTTGTCAACATTTGAT
>JARVJW010000209.1 GCA_029775955.1 Nitrososphaeria archaeon
CATTATGTAACAACAAATTATGAATATATTGCTTACCAAAATGATAAGAGTTGGTCAAGGTTTTACGGAAGGAAGATATACCAAACTTCCATAGGAGGATTCCGCAATTGCCTAAAGGCAAGCACTCCTTTGGAAGTAGGCAGGTTCATAAGAACAACTGGCGTATGCATGAATTGTGGCACAGTGCAGCATCTGAACCTATCGGATAGAATGGCAGTATGCCCTTCATGCCATTCAGTATTTGATAGGGATGTAGGTGCTGCAAATAAGCAAGAAGGGCTTTGCCTAGGGAACCTAGGCGATACGCTCGCAGAGGATTATGCCTCTACAAGTAGCATGCTCGAATACATAAAGCGTATTCCGCATGTGAAAGCAAGCATTGTCGTTGAAGCGAGAAGCTCCAAACAAGCGGGCGTGGCCCCGTCCGCAAGGGCGGGGCAGTTCACTACTGTAAAACTGATATACAGGCAGGCAACCATTTTTGATATTAAACAGGCAAGGAGTTAACAGCAACATCTTCAGGATACTGTTAATTGGTACCTTCAGGACCTTTTCAATTTCAATGATTAGCCCATATATAGGGCTTTTGTTATACACAAAGGGGATGCCGTTAATTTTGGTCGGCATTTACTATGTTGTACTTGCAGTATCAGGAGCACTTGGGCAACTGTTTGGAGGAATGATGTCTGATAGAAGGGGGAGAAGGAATACTATGATTTATACGCAACTGTCAAATGGAATATCACTTTTTGCCATGGGACTCAGCTTGCTTTTTCCAGGGTATATGTTGATTTCAGGGATGGGTATAATACAGAACCTATTTGGCAGCGCTACATTTTCTGCCTATAATACCTATGTTGGAGACATGGGAAGCGGGCAAAGCGAGCTGATCAAAAATTATGGGTTAATGAGAGTAGGAATTAATCTGGGATGGGCACTTGGTCCGCTTTTCGGCGGTGTGACAATAGGCTTTCTTGGCTATTCCAACGCATTTTTACTTGCTGGAGTTATAATACTTAGCTCATCAATTCTGTTCTGGGGATTGAAAGAGAGTTACCATGCGTTTTCTGGATTTAACCTGTCAGCTATAAAGGATACGACATTCATAAAGAAAATTTCTCCCTTCATTTTATCTTATGTGTTTTTAGCCCAATTCGGTCTTACACTTACAATATATGAGACTACTTCGTTAAGGATGCCCCTCACTTACCTTGGTGTACTTTACTTTGTTAACGGCATAGGTGTTGTGCTGCTCCAGTATCACATAGCCAGATTCCTATCAAAAAGGGATCCTCTTAGGTGGTTAAAAATAGGACTAGTGCTTTACATTACAGGCTTTTTGTTACTTGGACTTCTCAGGTCATATTTAGGCGGGATCTTAGCCATAGCGGTCGTAACAATTGGTGAAAACATATTTTCACCACTAGCCATGACAATTGCTAATTTACTCTCCAAACCTGAAAAAAGGGGGACTTATCTGGGGGCATTTGGCATGCTTACCAGTTCAGCGCGTTCAATGGGTTCATTTGTGGGGAGCATTATGATGTCATTTTTACTGCTGAATCCTGTTGGCCTTTGGGCATCGATGGACAGCTTAGGCATAATGGCCATTATAGCCTTGAGCGCTGGATTGAAGGATTTAAAACAGTCACGAGCTTAAAACGGCCTTAGTGGAAATGGTAGTAGTATTCCTGCTTTTAGGCGACACTTCATTTATGACTGGTTCAGAAGTTGTGGTTGACGGTGGTTATGCGGCTCAGTGAAGCGGAAAGGGAAGCACTACAAGCACATGCCCCTCCTTTTATTTAGTACTTCCTTTACTTTCCAGCTGGTTCATAACCTGATAATAATTCTTTGAGAATGTTTTTTTATTGAACTTTCATAAAGCACTGGGACATAAGCATTATTTTGTTTAAGTATTTTTGCCTAAAATTTAGCTTGTAGCCCAACTTGACATTTTTGTCTATTATTTTTGTCTTGATTTATAGTGTTTGTCATCAAGTGTTGTCATGCCCATGGATATGTCCTGGCACGACTATAACGAAGCATTAGTGGAAAGGGGAAGCATGATCCTGGACTCCTGGAGGGAGGAGTTGCGAGAGATGAACAGCGGCAACAAGGTAGGTTCGTGTGCGCGGATTCATATATCGAATTCCTGTTATACCTAAAGGTTGGCCTTGACATCTACAGGGAATCACCAGGTCGCTCTTCAAATACCTTAAACCCATGCAGGAAATACGCTTCACTCATATAATTATGCTGCCAATGGTGAAGTTGATAACGGCTACAAATGACAAGGAGGGGCCAACAACAATTGTTAACTCGGCATATCCACAACAGAGCAGATGTGGAAGAAGCTCATCAAGCTGCACATAATGGCAGGATGATCGGGTTCAGGATCACCTCTGAAAGGATAGGCGATACCGAGGGGTTTGCGCCCCTGGTAAAGGAGCAGTAAGGAAGAAATGGAACATAGGCCTACAACTTAAAGAGAAACTTCTGGATTCACTGGGAACCTGCCTGAGGGAGAACGCCAACACAGCATTATGCCAGAAAG
>JARVJW010000026.1 GCA_029775955.1 Nitrososphaeria archaeon
AGAGTACGTATCATCAGTGCTTGATGCAGGAATATTCAACGAAATAATAGCCAAGGTGTTCACATATAATGTTGTGGAGGCGCATCGCGGTGGCACGAGGGTAAGCTGGACAAAGGGACACGTGCCTTAATTAATTTGTTCATTGGCCGGGAATAATCAATTAATGCAACAAAGCACTGTAAGTGATACCCTTATAAATATGTTTATTCGGTTGTGCCCCTTATAATGTCATGGAACAACTTAACCCAAAGCTGAAGAATCCAATTCTGTTTGCCAGGCTCGGCTTTCCCCTTCTCATTGTGTACACGGAATCCCTTATTGCCGCAAGAATGTTCACGTAGTGTGATGAACCGTTAATTGACAGGCCAACTATCTATTGATGACCTGTTAATTGTCCCAGGATAGAATGGGCTTGCCACGACTTCCTGCAATCCATGCACTATGAAGCCTTACGTCCAATTGCCAGTTATCAGTCTCGCCTATGAACCCTATCCTCCTTATATAAATTGCAGTAAGGGCACTTATCACCTGATTTAGTGTTGCCGTCATAAAGCTATGCAAGCTGTATAGGGCATGTACTCCGGTATTTCTTTATGGTCAGGAAACTTCACGGCAATACATTGTTGTGTTAACGTTTAAATTATGTTTAAAAAAATATTTGATAAATTAGTCAACACATTTATAAGGGCATCACCTAAAATATTTACAGAATAAATATTGTAATATGAAACATGGCTGTTAAATGAGTGAAAACTTAACTTAAATTTAAAATTTCTTCCTTTATGGCTTCAGATATATTTATAGCATAGTCATGGGTTATATTCATTCTTTTTCTAAAAGAACTAAATACAGGTTCGTGTTCCCACGCAGGTAGCACATGAATATGAACATGAAAAATAACTTGGCCTGCACTTTTTCCTACATTAGTAAAAATTCTTATACCATCAGCACTCATTGCTGCTTGGACTGCAGTTGCTACTTTTTTTGTGATATTTGATAAATGCGCCAAAGAATCTGATGGAATGGCAAGAAAGTCACGATAATGTTCCTTTGTAACTATAAGTGTATGACCGGGAGCAATAGGGTACCTATCTAAAAAAGCAATTACATTAACGTCATCATATACAACATATGCTTGTTCATCTCCATTTATTACTCTGCAGAAAACACAGTCGTTTTTTCGGTTCAATTTTGCAACATATAACTTTTAAAAATTTAAGCTTTTTGCAAAAGCTGGGTATAGGACGCTATTCTTGCATGGTTGCCTATCAAAGTTGTATGGATTATGAACTGGTGTAATTCTCTCATCACGCCTCTGGGCAAACCAGCATCTCCTGCAGCAAAACTTGCTTCTGAATTTGCTCCTCTGATGATATTGTTCAAGGTATTTTATTTAGTTACAAACTCTTTCATAGTGTCCCACTTCTGGGAACCATTTAACATTGAATTTGGAATTATTCCCGCAAACATGTCATGCAGTGCCTGTCAAGCCTTGCTGTATCAGTGTCAACATGTTAGCATTGCCCTGTCAAAGACATTACTTTCTGACTTGAACAAGATGTACATCCTTCAGGTCAATTATGGCAAACATGTAAGCAAAGAGCTGCTTTTTTCTTATTGACCTTTGCCATATCCTTCTTAGCATACGATAGTTGATTGTCAGGGAGTAGCCTGTGCCATCATGTATTAGATGCTGTGATTCCCTTGAACGCATGCAGGTTGTGAATAGCTATCATTACCTGAGTATATCCCTTCAATTGTCTTGTAGGGAACTTATGTAGCGTTGCATTGCCAGCATATCCTGTTTGGCCAAGCTGATTGATCAGGAGAAGCTTGACCCTACCTTAAAGAGGATGGCCTGCTCTATCTGGATTACGCTGACAGCTTCATGCGCCAGAGAGCTGAGCATTTCCATTGCTTCTCCGAAGCCTTCCAATCCCTTTTTTGGATTGCTCATTTGCTGATATGATCATTGACTTCTGGATATCGTCTCTGTGCACCTTGCTATTTATATAAACCGAGAAGTTCGTCTCTATATATACAAATAGCGAATAACGTTATGGCTTTTGTTATGGTAAATAATGTTGATTAGCATGCCACATCAGTTAAAAACTCAGTGTTTATTAGTACCTATACTAAATCAAAATTATGCAGGTGAACATGGTAAGTGATTACGTTTGGGAAATACCGAAAGAAAACGGTATGAACGTGCCAGTAAGAATTTATGCCAGCAAAAGCTTACTAGATAAAATCAAGACTGACAGGACACTTGTACAGGCAGTAAACGTTTCAAAACTTCCAGGAATATTAAATTATTCATATGTAATGCCTGATGGCCACGAAGGTTACGGGTTTCCAATTGGCGGCGTTGCTGCTTTTGACATTAATAGAGGTGTGATAAGCCCTGGGGGGGTGGGTTATGATATAAATTGTGGCGTTAGACTCCTTAGAACTAATCTGACTGAAAATGACCTGAGACCTTCTCTGGGAAAATTACTTGATTCACTTTACAAAAACGTACCTAGTGGTCTGGGGAGCAAGAGCGGGTTCAGGTTTAATGCCACCCAACTGGACGAAGTTGCCACTTTAGGTATGAAATGGGCACTTGAGAATAGCTATGCTTGGGATAAAGACTTAAGTGCAGCTGAAGAAGGAGGCAGCATGAAGGGTGCAGATCCATCAAAAGTTTCAAGGGAAGCCAAGGCACGTGGCGCAGCTCAATTGGGTAGCCTTGGAAGCGGTAATCATTTTCTCGAAATAGAAGTTGTTGATAAAATAATTGATAATGATGCTGCACATACAATGGGAGTTGAGGAAGAGGGCCAAGTGCTTGTGCTTATACACACTGGCAGCAGGGGGTATGGGCATCAGGTTTGTAGTGATTACCTGCAGACAATGGAAAGGGCTGGGAAAAAATATGGCATAGAACTCCCTGACAGGGAGCTTGCAGCTGTTCCATATAGCAGTAACGAAGGACAGGATTATCTACATGCAATGGTGAGTGCCGCCAACTTTGCATGGACAAACAGGCAACTTATAACGTACATGGTAAGGGAAAGCTTTAGAATATTGGGTGACCCCGAAAAGCTTGACATGAGCCTAGTTTATGATGTAGCCCATAACATAGCAAAAACGGAAAGGCATTATGTTAATGGCAACAAAATGGATGTAATAGTTCATAGGAAGGGGGCTACAAGGGCTTTTGGACCTGGATCTGAATTTATTCCTGAAAAGTACAGGACAATCGGCCAGCCAGTGCTCTTACCGGGAAGCATGGGTACTGCAAGCTATATGCTTGTCGGGGTATCTGGAAACGATACACTTAGCTGGGGAAGTGCTGCACACGGTGCAGGCAGGCACATGAGCAGAGGTGCGGCAAAGAGGGCTTACAACTACAGTTCATTAGTTGAAGAACTTAGAAGAATGGACATCATGGTCAGGGCAGCAAGCAAGGAAACTGTTACTGAAGAAGCCCCATTGGCATATAAAAATGTAGATCTTGTCGCTGAAGCCACAGAGATGGCTGGCCTGGCCAGAAGGGTGTTCAGGATGAGGCCCATTGGCGTTGTCAAGGGTTAATTTAACCATAATTTTGATATAACACAAGCCTTAAAACATGAGCATGAAAGCCAGGGTTGAGGTCAACGTATATGGCCTTGTGCAGGGAGTTGGTTACAGGGCATTTGTCAAAAGAGCTGCAGATACGTTGCATATATATGGATACGCAGAAAACATGCCCGACGGTTCTGTAAGAATAGTTGCCGAAGGTGAAATGGAAAACCTGGAAGAGTTAATAAAGGAATGCAGTAAAGGCCCAACATTATCTCAAGTAGAAAGTATAACCAAAAAATGGTACCCATATACTGGTGAATTTTTTTATTTTGAGTATTTTTAATCCTGCAAGAAATCCCTCTTGACTTGGATGAAATGATTGCTCTGTTGAACAAATATCCCTGAGAGTGCTTATATTCTCAGATCTCTTCTAGGATTTCTGATCAGTTCATAGCTTTCACCAACTGCTTTGCCCTCTGGTTCATGTAGTATGCCCAGAACCTCTGGCATCCCTCTGCTTCCAGTCCTGTGGTACATCGGCTTACGCAATTCTCCCCAAACTTCACAGCGGAGAATATTCCTTCCGTGCCTGGCCACCTCATTCTATATTGCTCCTGATCCGCCCATTCCCTTTCTCTTGATAGTCCCTTATTGCCTGTCTTAGATCCCCTGCACTGAATGCATTCTTCCTGACCTTTATGACCGGCCTGGCTCCTATGAAGTGCATGAGATCGTTGGTATCGAATGCACCGTCACAAATGCACCAACTTTCACTCCTCTCAAGTGCATCTCCGCAGTCTCTGGTTCAGATGGACCTGAACCCTCTGTGTACACCTTTATTCCTATGATCTTCTTTGTCCGCACATCGGCGGTGATTATGAGGTGCTTCTTCTGCCTTGCATTTGGATCACCATATCCTGTATGATCCTGCGTTGCCTGCCTTCATGCCTGTACCGTCTGTTGCCAGATCTGCATGTTCCAGGCCTGCAATGTCCAGGTCTGGTACCATGTCATGGATGCGGTACCATATGGTTGTATAATCGCCGTACTCAGGAGCCCCTTACTCTGCATTGATCTTGCAAGACCGCGATAGTCAAGATACTGCTTCCAGAGCATCATGAATTTCATTCCGGGAAGCGGTATGGAGATCCTTCCCAGATTCATGCGCTTCAGCTCGGAATCCCACTGATCAGCGAAATCGAGATCAAAGAGGAATGTTCCCCTTATCACCAGTTCCTCGTTGTATGCCTTCCAGTCTCTCCTGTCCTTGTAAGGTTTTCCCCACCTTGACTATAGTATACAACAGGCATATATTTATATTCTCAGAAACCTTCCAGTTGTTGTGGAAATGGCCTGATATCGTTCACTCTGAGATAACAGGAGCAGGGGAGAGATCTCAAAGTTCTACCGTGATCGGTATGAGAGCTATTCCCACTAGATACAGATCAAGGAAAGCTAACCTTGACAAGATCAGGAACATACGCTATTCCAAGGGCGCGTTCATGATAAGAGAGGAGGATCGGGGAAAGGTTGTCTCTTACCTGAGAAAAAGGGGCGCAACTGTGGTCCTGTGGAAAGTTATTCCCAGCAGGAAGGAAAAAAAGCTCCTGGAGCTACAGGTCACTTAAATATTTGTTCAACACAGCATTTTGCATAAACTTGCTAGCTTGTAGCTCAACTCCTGTTAATGCAATTCCTCTCCGGAGGACGGGTCCAGCAGGCGAGTTCCTTCCTTCCCTACATGGACTGAAACTTGCTGTACAGTAACACCTTTAGCGACAGCTCAGCCTTCTGAAATCGTCTAGAGCTTACGCTGTCACCCTCTTAAATGCAAAGAATATCTCCACCAACCGTACTCCTTAGCCCGCTTCCATCCCTCACGTCCTAGCCTGTTAAAGACCTCCCGCTTCCTAGCATAGGACCCCTCAGAGTTGGCTACAGCGTTCTCCCTCAGGTTTATGGCCGGCTCTATGCCCAGCCGCTCCTTCTTTGAGTCGTAGGCGGCGTAGGCCTTCGTTACGTTCCCCTTCTTCCTTACTGTCTCCTTTACGAGGGGCACGAACTTCTTGGTGTCGCCGGTCCTTTCAGAGGTGACCCTGAACCCGACCACCTTGCCCTTCCTATCGGCCATTATATGCAGCTTGATGAACTTCCTCCTCCACATCTGCTCTATATAGGGGCCCTTCTTTGTGATGTATATGCCGAGTCCACAACTATGGTCCCTCCTTGTCATTTGTAGCCGTGATCGGCCCTAACTTCCTTTTCCTCACCATGGAAAGCATCCTTATTTGAGTAAAGTGTACCCCCTGCATGGGTTTAATGTATTAGGAGAGCGACCTGGTAATCCCCTGTAGATGTCAAGGCCAACCTTTAGGTATGATAGGAATTCAATGTACGAATCCTGGCACACGAACCTCCCTTATTGCTGCCGTTCATCTCTAGCAGCTCCTCCCTCCAGGAGTCCAGGAAGAAGAAGTCTAGGATCATGCTTCCCCTTTCTACTAATGCTTCGTTATAGTCGTGCCAGGGCATGATATGACAGGCACTATAAATCAAGACAAAAATAATAGATGTCAAGTTGGGCTACAAGCTATATCATTGACACTCCACAGCTAAAGGGAGCTTACAGCCTTAGTTATCCATTACAGTCCCACCTCAAGAGCAAAGGATCTGCCATACCTGCTACTATTTGCATCTATGAGATAGACTATTCACAGCAACCATCATTATATTGATAGCCTAGCATTAATATGTTTACAAATTTTCAACCTACTATTTTGTCTCTTTTCGCACAACATGTTTTGATGTGTTTGAGATTGCTGTAACTATTCCTCTCTTAATTCGTGAATTATTTTTGTAATCAGGTTGAGGGTCAGAAGTTGCGCGGTTTTTGCGTCAAGCTTATCAAAAAGGTCTCGCATCATTTTATAGTCAATAAAAGCAATAATTTTACATTAGTATAGAGTAAAATATTAACTACAAAAGCTAAAGAAGTTCTGAACCTATTGCAGATATCTAGAAAAACACTCCATATTTATGCTAAAGATGAAAGAATACGATACACAGTAATGCCGAACAAAATGTACGATTATAATGATGAAGTTTACAAAATTCTGAATAAGAGAAAAACGATCATTTATGAACGTGTATCCAAAACAGAAGAACAATTTACAGAACCAGATACAGCAGTTGAAGCAATAGTGCTTCATGAGTGTATACACGATGCAATTTATTCAGACATTTGAAAAAAGAAAATATTTTTCGAGATGCTTGATGGGATTATTAACCATAAGGTCAAGAGAGTAATATACAAGGACAGTTAAGCAGGGTTGGCTTCGAATTATAAGTATCTGTTTCAGAAATTTAGGACTGAGATTGTGGTTATATCCGTAGGCGATCCAAAGCTCGATTCTGAACAGGCGTTTGAAGAGATTGCATCCATGTTACATTATTATTTAATGAATATGTACTCAAAGCGTAGAAATCATTCCATTGGGTTGGATATGAAGGTCAATAGGACTTAACAGGTATACATCAAAAAAAGATACTGTTTCAGCGTTCTGCCGCACATCAAAGAACCTGTACAATCAGGCAAATATTACGGCAACAACTCATTAAACATGAAAAACAGTCAAGGTGATCTCGTAAAACAATTCCAAATTTCATCTGATAATTCCAACAACCATCAGAAATGCCAGCACAGTGAACTGTGAAGAAGGTAAAGGAAGCATGTAATTCGTTCTTTAGGGCAATGAAATCTTACAAGAGAATCCTGACCTTAAAGGCAAACCTAACATGCATGAATATAAAAACAAGAACTGTGAATTCATGTTGACCTTCACAAACCAGCAGAATTGAGGATGAAATACTGAGGTTTCCAAAAGCCATGAATTTAGAAGTGAAAACAAGATTAGGTATAGGGATTTGAGGGAAGTAAGAATAATACCTCTCGGTATAACGTGGAGATCATATATGATCGATGTTCCGGATACATGCGCATCAAATAGCCATGGGCATTTACATCGGATTAAGAAATGCCGTGGCTATCGCAGATAACATCTCCGATATGGGGATTGTTGTCAGGGGCGGTTAAATCGATGAACAACTATTTTAACGAGGAGAACCCACGCCTTAGATCGATAAGCACAAGGCAGATCGGGCATTCTCACAAAGATAGAAATAAAACTCTTGCATAAAAGAAATCATAAGAACGCAATGCACATAATCTCTAGGAGGGTCGTTGAATGTGCAAAATCAAGGGGCATAGACACTATTGTGATAGGTCATAATGATGGCTGGAAACAGTCTATTAACATGGGCAGAAAAACAATCAGAACTCTGTGCAAATTCCATTAAACACGCTCAGGCAGAGGAAAATGACATTAATGTTTTTGTAATCAATGGATCACACACAAGCAAGTGCTCCTTTCTAGATAGTGAGAGCATCACGATACACGTTGGAAGTAGGATATCGATGGGTCTCTTTCGTTCACAAGAAGGAAAAATAATAAACGCAATGCCACATGATAAGAAAAGGGTTCCCGAAAGCTTTTGCTGAGGAGATACAGGGTTACACCCAAGATGCATCGGATAACTTCTAAAGGTTAACATGGTTGACGGAAATCATAACCTAGACACATTTTAGGCCGCGTGAATAATCATATATCATGTTATTACATATTCCTCATCCCTCAAAAAGCAAGAATTAGGCACATAGATTAAAGTGCGGGGGGTGGGATTTGAACCCACGAAGGCCAACGCCAGCGGATCTTAAGTCCGCCCCCATTGACCTGGCTAGGGCACCCTCGCTTGCATTTCATGCAAAAATGCTTAGCTTTAAGCGTTTTGTTATACTTTCTGTATTGTAAATTTTATCTCTTATCTGGAAGTCAACTACCCACGACTGAAGTGAGTTTGCCCCTTCCCAGGACTTGCACAGCCTAAGCACTCATGATAGACGTTTCTATAGGATATCCTGAGCCTTTGCCAGCAGTACGCTATCCTGTTAAGCTTTTTGGTTTCCTGTCAGTTGATTTGTAATCTTCTAGTGAGCATGAACCATATTATCTTCAGCATCTTCTTAGCCACTGCTATTATTGCCTTTTGGTCTTCTCTTCTGCTCCTGATTATGTAGAAGGACTTGGGTCATGATTTTATATTGTAGATTCCACAATTGCCGGGCATTCTGGAGCACTGCTTTATAGCCATTGTACTATGCTTGATTGATGTAAAGCGAGCCCATGATACAAGCTTCTTGTAGTTCTGAAACCTGCTTATATCTCTTGATAAGGAGAGCTGTGTATGCATCTATCCCAGTTAGGCTAATAAGCCTGACATCCACTTCCTTCCTTGCCCTTGACACTCTGTTAACCATTTCTATCTGCTTAAATAGGACCTCTATGTGAATCAGGTAATTGTCAAGCTTGTCCAATGGAGAAAGCTCATTCATCACTTCCTTCATCCAATTCATTCCTTCCTTTCCGAAGAGATCCGAGAATTCGTGCTTGAGATCTTTCTTATCTATAATTGCACCCTGTTCTTGATCAATACCTTAATAGTGTGCCTTACTAGATACCTTATATCCATAATCTCACTGGAAGGCACATAGCTTTCAGGTATAAGCCCTGAGAAGGTTAGCTAGCATTCTAGCGCCAACCTTGTCACTCTTTATCTTGGCAGATGCCTTTGTCTTCAAGGGATGAGCCAACACAACATGTATATTTGCATCCTCTAGATTAGCATATATGCTCATCCAATATGGGCCTGTCTATTCCATAACTATATCATCAGTGGATAGCGATAAAGACAGGTAAGATATGCCATCTTGGTCATTATCGAAGCTAAATTCATTTATTATGCGTCCATGCTGGCCCATGATTGCAGCTCTGCACCTTTCCCACATCACCAACATACACCTTTTTTCTTCACCTCCATCATAGCTGACATCAGGCTGCATTCATTCATCCGGACCCCATTTCTTTAGCAGCTCAGATTTGTCCAGTCAATTCCGCGGTTGCAAAGACCATGCTTAGGATGGACTATTGGGATGGACTGCCAGCCAATATAGTATGGAAGGCGTCTATCATAAAGTCAATTCCACTAGAAAATCGAGGGGCTACGTCAGGTCAAATGTAGTTAGGGAGTTCCTCAATGATCCAACTGCATGTAGGCATAGATATGTACAAAGATGGAAGCGGTGTTTGTTAATGTTAAAAGAATACGTACCATCAGTGCTTGATGCAGGAATATTCAATGAAATAATAGCCAAGGTGTTTACATATAATGTTGTGGAGGCGCATCGTGGTGGCACAAGGGTAAGCTGGACAAAGGGGCACTTACCTTAATTAACTTGCTCATTAGCTTGGAATAATCAAATAATACAACAAAGTAGCTTTTATTGACTATAACCCGCTCAAGAAGGCCAACATAGCGGAGGACGACAGGGTCAAATACCTCTAGCTAAAGCATAGAGGCTTGCAGCTGGGTCAAAGCCCGCCACAATAGGCTGTTTGATGGCAACCCCATTCCTGATGTTGAGGGAAGCAACATAATCAGCTACGCCCTCAAAACCACAGGAAATGCACCTAAAAAGAGACCTCTCAGGCCTGTTCTTCCTGTCTATCGTGTGGCATCTGGGACATTCCCTGCCTGTATTCTTAGGATCAACAGCGATTACGGGAATGCCAGCTTAGCTTTGTATTCTATGCATTGCCTGAGCTGGCAAAAAGACCATGAATTGTGGATGTATCTATTGCCTTTCCTAACCGTTATCCTCATCCGTACGCCACTGAGGCCTTCAATGGCTATGGCAGAAGAGGTTACTTTGGCTTTCTGTACAATTTCTTTCGATATGATATGGTTGACGTTTCTTGCAAATCTGTTTTCCTTCCCAAAGAGCCTCTTCAGGTGTCTCTTTGCCGATTTAGTTACAACAGACTGAAGTCTGGATCGCAGGTCAACATTGTGTTTTCTTGCTTCTTTGATTCTGCCGCCTGAGTAATACTTTTCAGTAGAATCTACAGCAATGTTCTCTATTCCCATGTCAACGCCAATGGCCTCTTTCAGTTCAATAAGTGGTTCCTCTGGGACATAAACAACGACCATGAGGTAAAATAATTCATTCTTCCTGGCTAGGTCGCACTGACCTCTCACACTCTCAAAAGGAACCTCTCTGTACTTTCCTATGGTTATTGGTATTCGCATTCTTCACTTTACTGTGGTGACGTGCCTCCTACCGCTAAAAACATGTGGGCTTCCTTACAGCTTTTAGGTTAATGAACTCAGGAAGCGTAACCACAAGCCGAAGATGTTTTTCAATTTCACTTCCGCAATCAAGCGTTTTGCAAAGTTCGTGAAGTACGGTAACGATCTAATATTCCTGCAATGAAAAAGAAGCCGAATATAACAAACTGTCTAACCGAAAGCATGAAGCCAAACAGTGGAAATGACCTCTCTTCCAATTTGCTTTTATTGAGACACCAGATTAAATACATGAATTTTTATTTAAAAAATAATTTAAAAGGTATATTCTTTGTCATAACCGTTCATTATGACGTCTCCTTCTCCTTTAAGAATTTCCTTGCTTCCTGCACTTCCTTCTCAGGAAGTTCCTTATAGGTTAGCCACCATGCATATCCCTTGAACTGGGACAGCCTCGTCTTTGAATCTGCTACATTGCGTGGGGAAGGCACTATGGCGTTCGCTCCAATAAGCTCACTATTGGGCCAGTTGGCGGGCAATGCAACCTTGTACTGGTCATTTATCTGAAGCGCCTTTATAACCCTGAGCAGTTCGTCAACGTTACGTCCTATTTCCAGCGGATAGTACATTATCAATCTAACGATAGAGTTGGGGTCCACTATGAAAACTGCCCTGACCGTGGATGTTGAAGACTCTGCATGCAACATGCCCATGCGTGATGCCACCCTTCCCATCGCATCTCCGATTATTGGAAAAGGAACCTTGATCTTGAGATGTTCCTCTATCCAATTGACCCATTCTATATGGCTGATCGTGCTGTCAACGGACAGGCCTATCAGGCTGGTGTTGAGCTTCTGGAAATCTTCGTACCTTTTGGCAAAGGAGTAGAACTCAGTTGTACAGACCGGCGTAAAGTCCCCAGGATGGCTGAAGAGCATGAACCATTTCCCCGCATACGTATCCGGTAGCTTTACCTGCCCCATTGACGTTTCCACCTGCAATTCCGGGAATTTCTCTCCTATTAATGGAAATCTATTTTCAGACATTTTTATCATTTAATTTGTAAAAATTTCAATAAAATAAATATTTTGATATTTTTTTGTTTGAATAAATTAAAAGTTAAGCTTTATTATTTAAAAATTATAAATAATTAGCGCCATATAGTAAATAATTTTGCTGATTTAAACTCATAACTGTTAACTATTTAGTAGATATATGCAACAAAGCACCTTCGTCCACTGTTGGCCTTTTTGCGCCACAAATAATTGGCCATATCAAACCCGTCGTCTGTCATACAAAATAATTTAAAAAAAATTTATCGCCTTAAGCTGTACAGCTGGAGCAGTAAAGCAGCAAACTCTATGCCGAGGAATATTGCCGTGGCAAAGGAAATGAGTTATATGAGGAATTCATGATTGTTACCATGACTGACGGGAACGCCGGTGAAGAAGCTATGCCACTGTTGGCAGCAGAATTTATCGAGAAGTATGATACGCCAGACGCTATATTATAGCTCGAGGTGCCAGGCGTTGAAGCCGTAATTTGGTAGATTTCATATGTGATCCCTAGTGCAATTCCACCACCTGCGTAGAAAACTGAACCAATAATCCAGATTATGAAAGACATTAACAACAGCACCAATAAGGTGGATACCGTCATTGTTCCATAACTCTTGGCCTTTTCCAGTGCGGACGACTGTTCTGACATATTAGCATATGCAACAGGTATTTAAAAGGTTCAATTGAATATTAATGACTGCACGTCGAGTACTAGCACGAGTTCTAGATGCCCATACACGCTGGCTAGTTGCCATGTTCCTCATACCTTCAAACATCTTATCATTCAAAGGCTGGGCTGGAAAGCCGCTTTTAACTCCAATTCACATGAGGTTCATCATATGCCCTCGAAATGCCCTTCTGAACGCCTCAGCACATGCGTTGATTTTAACAATGTTATTGCTTTACACTATTGCACTCATATATTACCTTGCTTTATCTTCCTAATTAATCGTTGCATTTTCCATTACAATACTCTTCTCCTACTGGCTCGTCGCAGAGACAAGAAGGATTTGAACGCGGATCGTGGAATGTTTTGTCATGCTGGAGTAGATATAGAGGGTTGTCCCGTTGAGCATATAGCCTGTGCTCTTTGAATATGTATAGACTAGCAGTTGATCAATTGAGATTCCACTGGAATTGGTCAAATCATTACGGTATAATAGCACATTGGTATTGCCCGATGTCGACGCGACAGTGAAGTTATAATTCAAAAGAGGGACCTGTGAACCCACCTTCAAATTCCTTTCGAATATGACCATTGGCTCATAAAAATTTGAACCAAAAGAAAGGTTATAATAAGGTGGATTGTTATAATAGGCACCAATTAGCCTGCCCGTAGTTGCATTTATTACTACCATATATGTTTCAAGTTCCTCCTCAGCAAGTATGTGCATCACGCCACCATGTACGCCTAGGAGCTGATAGATGGCATACTCTGTATAGTTCACTGGGTTACCTTCGAAGCTATCGTTAACGACATATTTGTAAAATAGTGTTCTTTGGTATAGCCTGCTCCCAGGTTCATAGATATATACATAGTAATATCCAAATGACACCATTACCATCAGGAGTATAACAAGGATGGCTAGGGCAACCTTCCTCTTACGCATTTATACCATTTCTGATTTTATATTATTTAAGCTTTTACGCAGTTATGGGTGTGGGACACTATTATAGCATAGTTACCTATCAAAGTTGAATAGATTGTGAACTGGTGCATAGTTTTCAATTCTGCCATCACACCTCTGGGCAAACCAGCATCTTCTACAGCAAAGCTTCTGAATTGCTCCTCTGATAATATTGTTCATGGTATTTTATTTAGTTACAAACTCTTTCATAGCGTCCCATTTCTGGGAATCATTTAACATTAAATTTGAAATTATGTACACCTTCCCGCAAACATGTCATGCAGTACCTGAGCCCAACTTCAAAACGGTAAACAGATACAAAAATTCGTCTCTTTATAAAACAGAGGCAAATAACGTTATGTTTTTTGTTATGGTAAATAATATTAGAATAGTGTTTGACACCCATATCACGCAAAAAATATATATATATGCAAAAAGCAATGGATAATAAATGGCAAAAAGATTTAAATCGATTTCTACAGTTGCAATAGTAGCAGTTATCATTGTAATAATAGTTATTGCAGGAGTTGGTGGATATTACTATTATATGTCGACAACTAAAGTGACACATCCACCTTCGTCAAAGGGTTCTGTCAAAATTGCTTTACTTCTCCCTGGGGTAGAGACTGATCTCTCATGGAACGAAGCTGGATATGCCTCGACACAGCAGTTAGCAAAAGACCTCACTAATGCTGGTTACAATGTTACGGTTAGCGTTGCAGAAGGGCTTTACACGCCAGAAGAGATCCAACCAGCCATGCAGACATACGCATCTAAAGGATATAATATAATAATAGGCATGGGATACCAAGACCAAGCGCCCGCAACTTCGATTTACACCCAATATCCAAATACGCTCTTTTTAATAGCTGACGGATATCAGTCAGGGCCAAACATGCAGATTGTTATAGATGACGCTGCGCAGCTTGGCTTCGTACAGGGTGTTCAGGCTGCACTATTGAGCAAAAACCACGTAGTAGCTGCAATAGGAGGGGAAAATGTGGGTGATATAACCTGGGCTACAAAGGGATTCGACCTTGGTGTACAGTACGCTGATCAGAACTTCTTACACGGAACAAATACTACAATAATAACTACATTTGTAGGAGATTTTAATAATCCTGCTGGTGCACTTAGTGCAGCTACAGCAGCCGTATCTGATGGAGCAGATGTCCTCTGGTGCAGCGGCGACGGCATAACCGAAGGGGTAGCCGAGGAAGCAGCAACAGCAAATGTCCCGTTCCTATATGCAGAATACAACGCTACAGCATTTGACCCAGAAACCACCTATGGCGGTGTCTCATTCACCTTTGCACCACTGCTGTATCAGGCAGTGGCAAGCTGGTTAGTAAACAAGACTGTATCACCTCTGCCATATTATGCAACCTTTGGTAATGGTGGGCTCACACTTCAACTTACACATTATAACCCATCAAATGTTACAACCATAGTCAACAACATAGAGAGCGCTCTTGCGAGCAATAAAATAATGATATACCAAGAAGCCCCTAATGGGACCCTGATATACTCTCCTGTAACTCCATCTTATAATTCTCTATTTGGTTAGTGATTTCCTTGAACATACGAAAGCCAATTCAAATTATTTTTTTTATAATTTTAGCTTTACTGATTAGTTCGTTACTCCTTCTGATAGATCATGTATCACCTATAGCCGGTATAGCTGAGCTTATATCCGGTGGTTTTTTAACACACTACGGTCTTGTAGCCACCATTAATGATACCATTCCGTTGTTGATTGTTGCTGTGGCTATCATCATCCCGTTCATAGCGAAGTTCTGGAACATTGGAGGGCAAGGGCAGTACATATTTGGGTCCATATTTGCTACATGGATAGGGCTTGAGCTAGCCGGTTCCCTGCCAGGTGCCCTACTTATAACTGCCGCAATAATATTTGCATTCATAGGTGGTGCCCTTTGGGCCATGCCACCAACCTTGATGAAGATTTACTTTGGTACTAATGAGATAATTACAACCCTGATGATGAACTTCATCGCGGTCTACTTCCTGGACTACATGACCATTGGGCCTATGGAAGGCTCTATCGCGAAGATAACTCACGTGCCTTCTTCGGCACCAATCCCCTCGCCTGATCTGTTGCCTCACATTGGAGGTGTAAGCACCGGCATCTTTATGGCGCTGGCCATAGCCGTAATAATATTTATCCTTTTAAGGTATACCAATTTTGGTTATGAACTGAAACTAATAGGTAGCAGTATTGATGCTGCTAGGTATGCAGGAGCATCATTAAGGAGGGATCTCCTTTTGTCCATGGTACTCAGTGGTGGTATCGCCGGAATAGCTGGTATGATTCAAGTTTTTGGAATAACCACTGTGCTTTTGCCTCAGGTTTTCAGCGATATTACGACTAGCTTTGGTTACGTGGGAATACCTGTGGCGCTGGTTGCTTCCTTAAATCCCCTGATCACGATTATTTCTGCCTTCTTTTTCTCTGGCGTTCTTAATGGCGCGTACGCTATGGAGATTTCGTTTGGTATACCCATAGACCTAGTGATCACGATATATGGCCTGATGATGTTCTTCGCTGTTATAGGTGTTATGATAAACTTGGGAAGGATATTTAGGAGGTCTGGAGCTAAATGAGCTCATTTATATCTATCTTTATGCTTCTTTTGCCTACCGTGGTGTTGGGCATGGTACCACGTGCTGCCCCAATATTTGCGGCAGCCCTTGGTGAAAACATTGACCAGAGCGCAGGGACGCTCAATCTAGGGGTTGAGGGTATGATGCTGTTGGGGACAATAATAGGGTTTGTGATTGACTTCAAAACTGGGGACTTTGTACTGGCCTTCATAGTTGCAGGTCTGGCATCGGCTCTATTGGCGCTATTGCATGGGATAGCAACGATATCATTTAAGGTAGACCAGGTCACGAGTGGGACAGCCATATGGTTCATTGGATGGGGGCTATCCGGGTTCATCTATTCTTCCCTTTTCGGCAAAGCCTCTTCCCCTCCTGCTGTTAAGACCATCCCTACGCTGTACATACCTCACCTCACCGATATACCGTATATCGGCAAATTACTATTTGGGCAGGATCCAGTGGTCTATGCGCTTTTTATAACTTTTTTAGTTGCACAATATTTCCTATTTCACACAAAGGCAGGGCTAAATCTGAGGACAGTTGGAGAGGATCCCCTTGTCGCGGAAATTATGGGTGTTAACCCTGACCTTTACAGATATTTTGCCTTAATATTCGGTGGCTTTATGGCTGGAGTAGGTGGCGCATATATAACGCTTTCATTGGTTGGTTCATTTTATTTTGATATGACAGCAGGCATGGGATTTATTGCAGTAGCTCTAGTATACTTTGGTAAATGGAACCCCTTGAGGGTACTGATAGGGTCCCTGGTTTTTGGAGCCGTGTACGTACTTTATCTGGCCTTAGAGACTTATTTCCCCACAACTCCTTACCAGTTCTTCTCCATGTTTCCATATATCGCCACGTTGATTCTTATAATTCTAGTTGGCGCTAGGGCACATGCCCCCGCAGCACTGGCGCTCCCGTACATTAAGGAGGGATAGGCTTGGTTGCAGAACCCACTATAATGATGAAGGGAATAGTCAAACGGTTCCCTGGCGTGCTTGCAGTGGATCATGTGGACTTCGAGCTCTATCCTAAGGAAATTCACGCGTTGCTTGGGGAAAACGGAGCGGGCAAAACAACGCTAATGAACGTGCTCTATGGTGTATATAGGGCTGATGAAGGCCAGATATTAATAAATGGGAAGCAGGTAAGAATTAGGAACGCTGTGGATGCACAGAGTAACGGCATAGGTATGGTGCACCAACACTTTTCCCTTATTCCGGTATTTACTGTGAAAGAAAACCTATCGATAGGCCTCAGGGACGGTGGTTTCAGGCTAAACCTTAATCAAATAAAGTTAAAAATAGAGGAAGCTGAAGAGAAATACGGAATCGAAATTGATATTGATAAAAAAGTGCAACAGCTAAGCGTTGGCGAGCAACAGAGGGTTGAAATCCTTAAACTGCTTTTCAGAGGAGCAAGCACGCTGATCTTGGATGAGCCTACATCTTCACTGACACCACAGGAGGTAGTCAACCTGTTCAAGAGCCTAAGAGCTCTGCAGTCTGAAGGTAAGACGATTGTAATTATAACCCATAAACTATATGAAGCACTTGATATTGCTGACAGAGTTACGGTGCTTAGGAAGGGCAAGGTCGTATTTAAGGCAATTAAGGAAGGACTAACCCCTCAGGCCCTTACTGAAGCCATGATAGGGAGAAGTGTTGAGTTATCAAATTATAAAATGGAGAAGGTAAGCTCCAGAAACTCATTGATTGTTGAAGGATTATCAGTTATGGGCGACAGAAATGAGGAGATGGTTATCGGCGCAAGCCTAGAGGTACACGCAGGCGAAATACTTGGAATAGCTGGAGTATCTGGCAATGGGCAGAAGGAGCTCATTGAGTCGATATTTGGCCTCAGGGCAAGTAAGGGGGGGAGAATATTGATAAACGGGCACGATATAACGAAATATGGAGTTAAGGGACGTATCAAAGCCGGCTTGGGATATATCCCAGAAGAAAGGAAAACACGAGGTGCAGCCATTTCCCTTTCATTATCTCTCAATAGTGTGATGCATGATCACTGGGGGCAACCATATCTCACGAGAGGTGCTTTCAATTATAAAGCAATAAGAAAATTCGCACGTGAAATTATCTCAAGCTTTAAGGTGGCTGCCAAAGATGAATCTGTGCCTGCGAGGGATTTATCCGGCGGCAACTTGCAAAAGTTCATAGTGGGAAGGGAAATGATGAGGAACTCAAGCTTTTTGATGTCAGTAAATCCGACATCAGGATTGGATGTTGGTGCAACAGAATATGTTAGGAATGAAATTGTATCCTATAGGAACAAGGGCGGTGGGGTGTTGCTCGTATCAGAAGATTTGGACGAACTGTTAGCCCTTAGCGACAGGATAGTTGTTATGTACAGGGGGAAAACATCCAAACCTGTAGAGCGTAAGGACTTCGATAAGCTAAAGATAGGTGCTATGATGCTTGGAGAGGGCTTTAACAGCTGAACCCCTGGTAATGCAAAAATAGTCAAGACTCTAAGGAGTTAGCTTGTTGCTGGCCTTTCCGTAGGCCCGAGCTAACGATTGTCTTGTTGACAGCACTAAGATTTACCTTCAATGTTCCTTGAAGTATTTAACTGAAAGCCACAGTTCAGGCAATTAAAGGACAATTCCTGTTATCAATGTAACCACATTTTGAGCATTTATACGATTTAGGGTTCACAAACAACGCAGATTGCCCATTGCCTTGTATTAAATGAATTGCTTGAGTAGACTGAACTAGAATCTACTTCCCTTGTTTCTCATCTTTTTTTGACTCAAGGCGTCAAATGGCAGGTTTTGATATTACAAAGCACGAACCGTCTTTGCGGTGAGCATAACGAGTGTCCGCGTGCTGTAATCTCTTTCTGTTGTATTGATGCCTTTACTCCTCGCTTTTAATTGAAGAACTTTGACGAACAGCTATATGTCCATATTTATCCCCACAAATTTTATGTTTCTTTTCTGCTATTTGAACCAGTAATAACATTTTCCTTTCCTTTATGGTGAGCTGTGCATTAGTGCATTGGCCCTTATCAATCAATGGGGGATTGGCAACTGGAAATGTTTACAGTTGTTAAAGAAACTGTAAATCAGGGCAGAACGTTCTATTGTATATGAAGACCTGCGGATTGGCTTGTCCGTCTGCTTCAGATTCTGTGTATTCGTCTGCACCAGATCAGATGGAAGTGTGGGAATTGCTTACCTGTTTGCATGTGCCAGCTTGTTGTTTGTCTTCTTTTCAAAGAACCATCTGGTATGCTTTTCTGAATTGCATTCCTGTCTTTAGGAGGAATTGGTCATAGGGAAGCTTAATGGTCCTGAACATTGTTTATTAATATATTCGCTTTCATCCATAAATGGTGTGGGTTTTTCTGCTCACTGTTTATAAGGCATAGTAAATTTGCATATGCTATGCAGTACTTCGAATCGCTAGGTGTTGAAGCCGTAATCTGGTATATTCCATATGTGTTTCCTAGTGCAATTCCACCACCTGCGTAGAAAACTGAACCAATAATCCAGATTATGAAAGACATTAACAACGGCACCAATAAGGTGAATACCATCATTGTTCTATAACTTTTGGCCTTTTCCAGTGCGGACGACTGTTCTGACATATTAGCACATACAGCTGACATTTAAAAGTGGATATTTGGTCGTGGGTTCAAGTCATATCGGAACCATTAGGCCTATTTGGTGCGATGGCCTTTATAGTCACATGAATAAAATTTGGCCATAAAGCAGGAGACGAATGCCTAACATCCCTAATTAGACCAGCATAATTTATAAACCAGATTTAAACAATAACCATTGTAATATGTGCATTATTTGGCCCATCCGAGAGGCATCATATAGTGGCGGGTGGTTTCTGCATATCCGTGTTTGCACTGGTAATAAAGAATGATAAAGTGCTCCTCGTTAGGCCACAGGCGAACTCCAGGTGAGAGGAATGGGCGCCCAACTGGAAGCTTTACGAACCCGAAAGGCTATCCTCCGAATATATCAAGTGGAGGTTCCCCAGCTTATATGTGGGGGAGGGCGAGCATCACGATGAAACACTTAGAAGAATAATCCAAGGCCTGCTCGGGGTCTGGACGTACAGGGCCGGCGAAGGGAAGCTCCTCAACTTCTACGAACCTAGCAGGTGATATCCTGGAAGGTTGCAATGGGACTATGTCTACAGGGTGGAACTGGATGAGGAACCTGGGCCGAAACTATGGTTCTCGGCCATCTAATACGTCAGCGTTTCACGTCTCATCCCAGGGACTTCAGGAGCGGGCAGGGGAGCTGCTACAGGCGCTTGGGATCGCCTAGTGTTAGACATTTATCGCGATATGACATGGGTGAACCATCTATATTGAGTACTTCCACAAGTAGTAATGTTTCACTTCTAACTAGATAAGCTTTGCATAATTGAAAAACATGCTAAACTAAAAAATGCAAGGCTTAACCATTTAGCTCCAGCTAAACCTCATCGTGCACTACCATTTGG